>PKCL01000280.1 GCA_002862165.1 Planctomycetaceae bacterium | reverse complement strand
GTGAGTCATCAGGCAACTTTGCAACAGTCTTTTCATGCTTTGTATCAATTCCATTTCTTGTTCTGATCGTACTCCACGCGCTTGTCGGGTACATGGAATTAGGCGTTGATTCATGGATGACAAAACTGATGGAGAATTTGCTACCGAACTCCATCTTGATTCTTGTATATACCTCGTTCCTTATGTTCATTCTCAGATTCTTTGCCGGACCGATTGTTCACAAGGTAAATCCGATCGGTTTACTGTTCGGTAGCAGTGTGATCGCATGCCTTGGCTTGCTGTGGCTTGGGTATCCAAATCAAACGGTGTTTATGATTTTTGCTGCAGCAACGTTCTATTCCTTTGGTAAAGCGTTCCTATGGCCCACCATGCTAGGTGTAGCAGGAGAACGGTATCCACAGTGTGGGTCAGTTGCCATGGGTGCACTTGGAGCAGCTGGAATGCTCTGCGTAGGACAAATTGCGGGTCCGAGGATCGGGACACAGCAGGGATACGAGATGAGCCGTAACCTTGAGCAAACTGCACCGGACACCTTCAGTCGATACACTTCGGGAGATATGACAAAATCGTGGGGATATGAATACCGTGCACTCAACGCTGCGAAGCTGAATGCTGCAAACGGGACAGAATTAGAAGGTGGAAAGCCAACAACAACAGATGCTATCTCTGCTGCACAATTGATACCAAAGAATCAAAAGCAAGCACTTATCCAAAACGCTGGCACAGATTTCAAGGCGGTCCAAGACTCATATTTATTTGGCGGCCGCAAAGCCCTCACGCTGACAAGTTACATTCCGGCAGCAATGAGTGTTGGGTTTCTTGGGCTCCTTATCTATTACCGTTTAATCGGTGGATACAAGGTCATTCATCTCGACGGTTCTGAAGAGTCGCATGAAGCTGCTGGTGGCACTGCTGTTGATGGGACAGGACCAGAAGCCACACCGTCTGCGAGTGAATACTAAAACTGCGTTTCGGTAGTGCTTCTACTACAAGTTTTACTCAACACCGCTTGATACGGCGTGACTCTAGCCGGAGTGACGCCGTATCTGTTTAATCATCTTTTGCGACTACCCAAACCATTGGAATCGCTGGAACTTTGTCCCCATATAAAAAGCCCAGCTCCGGCAGGTATTGAAATATGATGCACGAATTACCGAAACATTATGACCATGCTGAAGCGCAGAGTCGTTGCCACGCTCTTTGGGATGCCGGTCGGTACTGGCATGCTGACCCAGAAAAGGCAGGCAAAGTATTTTCTATTGTCATTCCTCCACCGAACGTAACCGGTGCGCTCCATCTCGGACATGCACTCAATAACACACTTCAAGACATTCTTGTCCGCACCAAGAGAATGCAAGGATATGTGACACTTTGGATGCCCGGAACTGATCATGCTGGTATCGCAACACAAGCGGTAGTGGAACGGCGACTCCTTGAAGAGGACGGTGTTTCTCGTCACGACCTTGGACGAGCACAACTTGTCGAAAGAATTTGGGATTGGAAAACGCAGTACGAAAAACGAATTCTCGGGCAGTTGCGTGATATTGGTGCAAGTTGTGACTGGGATCGCACACGGTTTACGCTTGATGATCAGTGTGGTCGTGCTGTTCGAGAAACATTCTTTCGACTCTTCCAGAAAGGCCTTGTACGTCGTGGCAAACGCCTTGTGAACTGGGATACATTTCTGCAAACCGCTGTAAGTGATGATGAAGTTTTCCATGAGGAGGTCAAGGGACACTTTTGGCATATCCGCTATTCCGTATTGGACCCAAAGCCAGGTGAGCCAACAGAAATTAGTGTTGCAACGACACGCCCCGAAACTTTGCTCGGTGATACCGCAGTGGCAGTGCATCCTCAACCAGCAAAGGCGCTCGAACAAACCATTCAAGAACTCCATGAAAAATTGGAAAATTCTTCAGCAAAAGAGCGAGCTGACATCACAATCGCAATTGCATCAGCGGAAGATCGGCGACAGAGTCATTTGCCAATTCTCGAAAAACTTGCGGACATGGCACATGATGGAAGACAGGTCATCCTTCCCTTGCTAGGTCGCCCTCTTCCACTGATTACCGATGAATGGGCGAAACCAGGGATGGGGTCGGGGTGTGTGAAGATAACTCCAGCGCACGACCCAAACGATTATGAAGTCGGGATCCGGAATGACCTGCCAATGGTCAACATTATGAATCCTGACGGTACACTCAATCACACGGCTGGACCTTACGAGGGCTTAAGCATGAAGAAAGCCCGAGCTCAGGTGATCAATGACCTAGAAACCGCTCAACAGCTCCTTGACATCGAAAGCCGCACGATTGAGCTAGCGCATTCTGACAGATCGAAAACACCTATAGAGCCATACCTTGCCGATCAATGGTTCATTCGGATGACAGACCTCGCAGACCCAGCACTCGAGGCCGTTCGTACGAAAACGATACAGATTCATCCTGAGCGATATGCAAAAAGCTATCTTGACTGGCTGGGAGAAAAACGAGACTGGCCAGTAAGCCGACAACTATGGTGGGGTCATCAGATTCCGATATGGCATATCACAGCAGTCACTCGGCAGGACTTAGAAGTTGCTTTTGCAGGAAGAACAAACATTGCTTGGACTTTTGATGGACCAGAACTGGAAGACGGAACGCCAGGGGATTGGTTTGTATGCTCGGCAGATGAATCGCTCGGTATTGAGACGATTCAAGGCCAGCCACTGGTCCGTGACCCGGACGTACTTGACACCTGGTTTTCATCTGCCCTCTGGCCTCATTCTACCCTTGGCTGGCCAGAACACACTCAAGAACTCGCGCGTTTCTATCCAACAAGCACACTCATTACCAGCCGAGACATCATCACGCTCTGGGTAGCAAGAATGGTTATCTTGGGAATTTTCAACACCGGCGACATTCCATTTCATCATGTGGCAATTCACCCAAAGATACTCGACCGCTATGGTGAAACAATGAGCAAGAGTAAAGGAAACGGCGTCGATCCACTTGATGTTATTACACTGCTTGGCGCCGATGCCCTTCGATTTGGGATGGCAACCATGGCAACTGAAACACAAGATGTTCGTATGCCAGTTGAGTACCAGTGCCCAACCTGTGCCAGCCGAATTGACCAAACAAACCAGAATCGTACAAAACCTCGTATAACATGTCCAAAATGTAACGAAGACTTTAGAACGCAGTGGGCGACACAAGAGGCTGACCTCGCCCTACCCCGTGGTCCAGCAGTCAGTGAACGGTTTGAGTCAGGCCGTAATTTTTCAAATAAACTTTGGAATGCAACGCGGTTTGTGCTCATGCATCTCGAGGATGTTACCAATTTCGATACACATCTTCATTTCTCTGATCTTGCACACTTGCCATTGGAAGACCGCTGGTTATTAAGTCGGCTCGCGACCGTCTCTACTGAGGTTACAACCAGTATCGAGGAGTATCACTTTGCTGAAGCAGCTCGGATTCTCTACGCATTTGCATGGGATGAGTTCTGCAGTGCCTACCTTGAACTCTGTAAACCACGACTGCAGGACGCAACACAAAAGCAACAAGCATGCCAGATGTTGGTTCTTGGCCTTGATACAATTTTAAGACTGCTTCATCCGATCATGCCATTTGTAACCGAAGAAATATGGCAGCATCTATCAGAGGAATATCAGAAACGGAGCACCCCCTGGGACAAGGAACCGCTACCTTTATCCATAATGCTAGCAGCCTGGCCAACTCCACCAGACTCATGGCAAGACCGAACTACAGAGACACAGTTCCGTACATTTCTTAAAGTTGTCGCCGCAGTCAGAGAAATTCGATCTCGCCAAAATGTACCTCCACGCACCTCAGTCGATATCACTATCCGTACACCACCGTCTCAAGAGACTTTGCTCGGGCCCATGAAGCCTGCTATTGAAGCTATGGCGATGTGTCATGTTGTCGCTCTTGGAGTTGGTGCTGAAAAGATCGAAGGTGCTGCCGAGATTTCTGCCGCGGACTGTGATATTTCTGTTGATCTAGCGGATTTCATTGACGTCGATGCCGAAATACTTCGACTGACCCGGGAAGTCACCAAGCTTGACACGGTCATAAAAGTCAAACGTGGAAAACTCGACAATGATAAATTCATCGCTCACGCCCCCCCCCAGATAGTCGATAAAGAACGCGAACAACTCGCAGAATTTGAAGAACTACAAACCAAACAAAAAGCGAGTTTGAGTGCTCTGGAAGCACGGAAAAGCCAGAAAGACTGTTTATAAGGTGGACTCCAAGTGATTTCACAGGTGGAATGAGGTAGTCTCATAGTGTTCAAAAATGGTGCTTAAAAACATTTGCCTACCATGTTCGTACATCATGAAAAAATATCTATCCACACAGAAATCTGAAGAACTTGAGGTTCGTTATGAGCGTTGAAATGGAACTCTCACGAATCATTATCAGTGAGGTCAATGACCAGCAGGTTGTCTACCTGAAAGAGGTCGAAGGCGATCGTACATTTCCGATTCTTATCGGGCTCTTTGAAGCTACCAGCATCGACCGCAGGGTAAAGCAGAGTGCGACACCCAGGCCATTAACACATGATCTTTTGGTCGCGGCTGTTGAACTAATGGGTGGAGAATTCCAGGATGTCGTTATTGCTGAATTAAAAGAGCACACGTATTACGCTACTCTACGTGTCGAAAAAGACGGCGACGTTGTTGAAATAGACGCGAGGCCGTCGGATGCAATTGCCGTGGCAATTACGTGTGAACCAAGTCTTCCGATTTATGTTGCCGAGGAAGTACTCGAAAATGTCATTGGATCATGACGATGAGACACTCCGGCTGATGTCTCCCACAGCTATCAGTACCTTTCCCTTATTCCAGCTCGAATGCAGTTCTCAGAATTTTAAGAGACCCTGCTCCATGCTCGGCTGAAACAATAACATTTACTCTCACCTCACTCGTGCTAATAAGGTCAATATTGACGCCTGCGCTGGCCAGTGGCGCAAAGAGCTTATCTGCAACACCGGCATGACTTCGAATACCGACTCCGGTCAGTGAAAGCTTCGCAACCTTTGGTACATCAGTGGCATTTGCTCCAAGATCGCTGGCAATCTTTCGTGCAGCATCGACGGCCCGCTCACGATCAGATTCAGGGACCGTAAATGAAATCTCGGCCTTCCCATTTCTTGGAAAACTTTGCACGATCATATCCACGTTTAACCCAGCCCGCCCCACTGATTCAAACACATCTGCAGCGACACCCGGAGTATTTGGAAGATTAAAAAAAGTGACAAGTGCTTGCGACATATCAAGCTGACAGTCTTCAATTGCCAAGTCTTCCATTCCCTCAAGTCTTCTTACTACCTCCAACGGATCTGATTTTTGTGTCGAAATCTCAGCGGCTGGAGAACTCACATCCACGAACCCATCAAGATCAAATGCTTGATGGGCTGCCTGTACGCACTTCTTCGCATCCTGTCGATCAACAAGTACGGAGATTTTAATCTCACTTGTTGTGATCATATGAACGTTGATACCGGCGGCAGAGACAGCCTGGAACAGTCTTGCGGCGACCCCTTCTGCACCAACCATTCCAACACCGACAATTGACACCTTCGCGACATCGGCATTGTGGGTCACGCCTGCTGCTGCAATCGAATCTGCCACGATTGTTGTGATTCGAAGAGCAGAAGCTAGATTCTCATCTGTCACCGTAAAGGATATGTCTGCAGTACCACCGGTGCCTGCGTTTTGAATGATCATATCGACTGCAATGCCTTCAGATGCAAGTTCCGCGAACAACTGATGGCTTGCACCCGGTTTGTCCGGTACGTCCTCAACGGTGATTCTCGCCTCGTTCTTGGCAAGTGCAACGCCGCTCACAGTACGTTGACTTGATGACTGAGATGGGACAATGGTCGTTCCTGGCCCGTCCTCAAAACTCGACCGAACAACAATCGGCACGCCGAACTTTTTGGCAAATTCGATGGATCGGGAATGCATCACACCCGCACCAAGACTCGCGAGCTCAAGCATTTCATCATGGCTGACCGTCGACAAACGAGCTGCGTTGGGATGCACCCGTGGATCCGTTGTGTAGATTCCATCAACATCGGTATAGATTTCACAGAAGTCAGCATTCAACACAGCAGCGAGTGCAACTGCAGTTGTGTCGGAGCCGCCTCGCCCAAGCGTCGTGATATTACCGTCCGAATCATATCCCTGAAACCCAGCGGCTATCACAATAGCTCCGCCGTCAAGAAGTTTGCTCACGTGATCCGTCGAAATCGATTGTATGCGGGCTTTGGTATGGCTTGAATCAGTACGTATGCCGATTTGACCACCTGTCAGACTTACTGCCTTATGGCCCATACTCTGGAGAGCCATCGCGAAGAGTGAAACACTGACCTGCTCACCTGTTGAGAGCAGCATGTCCATCTCGCGTGCGCTCGGGCTGTCAGTGATCTGCTGTGCAAGATGCACAAGCGTATCTGTCTGCTTTCCCATCGCACTCACAACAACTACAACCTGATCGCCTGCAGCATGTCTGCGAGCCGCTTTTTTTGCGGCGCGCAGGATCTTTTCGGGGTCAGCTACGCTCGTTCCACCAAATTTTTGAACAACTCGAGTCATAGAGATGAATCCGCCGTGGAAAGGTTTCCCTCGTTCAAACTGACAAGCAACTCATTATTACTCAATATCGTCAGCTAAGGTATTATCAAATAAATGCCCGATAAGAGTCGAGCCGGTTGGCACAGTTGGACCAGCTGATGCAGACTCCTCATCATACGACTTTACCGAAGACGCTTTGATGCCCTCTCCTGCGATCAGGAATGGCACCTGGCCACGCGAATGCATTTGTGTTGAACAAAACGTTGGATGGTCTGGACACACAAGAACTCGATAGGGCTCACCATTGGCCGCGACAGCGTCTAGGTGCTTCATCACCGGCGTCAATATTTCTTTATCTATTGCCTCTAATGCTTGTACTTTGGCAGCAGCATTTCCTTCATGCCCGGCTTCATCTGGTGCCTCCACATGCACGCAGACTAAATCCGATGATTTTAATTCCTCGATGGCAGCTGCTCCTTTTGCGGTGTAATCCGTATCGAGATAACCGGTTGCCCCTTCAACTTCGCGACAACGCCATCCTGCGAGTCGTGCCAGGCCGCGGAGCAGATCGACTGCGGTAATCATAACTCCATCGACATCATGAAGTGACCGAAAAGACTGAAACGTTGGCCGCTGCCCAGCACCCCAGAGCCAGATATGGGTGGCGACACCGAGACCTTTTTTCCTTCGAGCCTCATTTACGGGATGGTTTTGTAACCATGTCTCGCTACGCGCCATGATCTCTGTAAGCAGTTTGCTTCCTGTTCCTCGGGGAAATGCATCCGCGATTTGCTGATTGACACGATCATGTGGTGCAGTCGTACGCAGGTCTTCTCCTAATTCACATTGAGTATTGTCGTCTGTCTGGTACAGCAATAAATTACGGTAACTGACACCTGGAACGAAACTCCATCCCTTCAGTGCTGGAAAGTCTGACTGAAGGCCTTTTTGCACAGATTCGAGCAAAGCAGTTGCTTCCTCTGTGGTGATATGATCAGCCGTAAAGTCCGCCATGATTGGGCCATCACCTTGGTCCTCAATAGAAACAAGATTGCAACGAACAGCCCAATCGGAGGGTCCAAGTGATATGCCCTTAGCTGCTGCCTCCAGCGGTGCACGACCTGTAAAATATCGCATCGGGTCGTACCCCAATAAACTCATGCACGCGACCTCTGAGCCGGGGGGAAGCGAATCTGGCACGTGATTTGTGAGCCCTACCGTGCCCTGTTCAGCAAGCCGCTGAAGCATCGGCGTGGATGCCGCTGTGAGCGGCGTCTGACCCGCAAGTGATTCCTGTGCTTCATCAGCAGCACCGTCTGGTATCAGAATAAAATATTTCATTGAAGGATACTTCTCTTTCAATCCCTTGCTTACTCGTTGATCACCGGGAGACAGCTTATCGGACTCGTAACCGCAGGGTTGTGATCTAAAGCTTTAACTGCCCGATCAATTGCCGTAGCGCTACACGCATGTGTCATGATAACCAGTGGCACTCCATCCTCTCCATCCTTGGTAGGATGCTGGATCACTGAGTCAATGGATATACCCTCAACACTAAGAATGCCAGTCAAATCTGCCAAAACGCCTGGCTTATCCGTCACATGAAGCCGCAGGAAGCTCGGGGCATCGCTCCCAGAAACAACGGTGGCTGGTTTCGGCATTTTCCCAACCACTCCAGACTGGGCGAACGTAATGGCCGAACGTCCAACAATAGTACTAATAATGTCTCCAACAACCGCCGACGCCGTTGGCATCTGCCCTGCACCGAGTCCATGAAAAAACAAGGGGCCGACCGCGTGTCCCACCACACTCACTGCGTTGAAAGCACCTTGTGTTTCTGCAAGAGGCGTGCCCTTTCGTACAAGTGCCGGCCCAACTCGTAATGACAACGTGTCATGACTACGACACGCGTCAGCCACCACGCGGACACGGCATCCTAGCTCATCTGCAAAACGTACCAGTTCCTGGTCAATTGATTCGAGTCCAAAGCGTGGGATGCTGGCCCATGGCACCCATTGACCAAATGCAAGATGTGTCAGCAGGGCGAGTTTTTGTGTGGCATCCGTGCCGTCAACATCCATGGTGGGATCAGCTTCTGCGTATCCTTCAGCCTGAGCGAGTTCCAGCACCTCGTGATAATCGCTACCGTCTTGTTCCATTTTTGTGAGGATAAAATTGCTCGTACCATTCAAAATTCCACGAATCGAAGATATCTGATTTCCCGTAAGGCATTCGGATATGGCTGCCACAATTGGAATCCCTCCCGCGACAGCAGCTTCAAAAGCAATTGACCTTCCTGCCTTATGTGCAACTTCAAAAAGTTCGGGGCCATGCTCAGCCAGTAACGCCTTGTTTGCAGTTACGAGGTCTTTCCCGCTCTTCAAAAGTTCAATAGCAAGCGTACGTGCAGGCTCAAGACCGCCTAGGAGAAGAGCGACGATACTGATCTCCGGATTGTCCCGCACCCGAGCGAACTCATTCGATATTTGGTGACCTCGAAGTTTGATACTGCGTGGTTTGCTGGGATTCTGAACGACGACATGTTCAACAATTACAGCACGGCCGGCCTGCCGCGAAATATGTTCTGCAGAATCCTGAAGAACACGTACGACACCAGTACCTACCGTTCCCATGCCAATCAGGCCAATACGTACAGGACTCGTCATGTTGTTATCCCAAAAGTGTATTATGCATTCGAATTCGTGTCTCAAAAGAGTATATCGCTGCGTGTCTCACTGGAAGCGAAGCGCGCTGAGCACGCAGACGATGCGGCATCGCCCCACTGAGCACAAAAGTTTGGTAGTCTTGCCTTGTCGATTTTCCACATAGACCCCGTAAGGAGTTTCACCCTTGGATACAGCTGCCCATGATTTCCTGGTCAAAATTCTTGAAACACCAAGTGCTTCTGGTTATGAGGAGCCCGTTCAAAAAATTGTTCGTGAATATCTGAAATCATGTGCTGAAAAAATAGAAACGGATGCACACGGAAACGTTATCGGAACAGCAAATCCAGGTGGTACCTGCCGAATGTTTTTGGCTGGACACTGTGATCAGATCGGGCTCATTGTGCAGCACATAGACAGTGATGGATATATATCGGTACAGCCCATCGGTGGGTGGGATCCGATGCAACTCATTGGGTCTCATGTTGTCATCTGGACTATCAATGGCGGGGTTCCCGGAGTCATGAGTAGGAAACCCATACACCTTCTGACCGAAGACGAGCGGAAGACGGTCCCCAAAATGAAGGACCTATGGATTGACATTGGTGCTCGCACAAAAGAAGAGGCTGAGGAGATTGTTCGAGTGGGAGACTCCGCAACCTTTGCACTGAAATATCAACCACTTCGGAACGGCCTTGCAGCATCTGTAGCAATGGACGACAAAATTGGTCTCTGGGTCGTTGTCGAAGCATTTCGCCGAGCAGTTGCTGCTGGCCCCCTACCCTGTGCTCTATCAGTTGCTTCCACCGTACAGGAAGAAATCGGGCTACGTGGCGCGAAAACTAGCTGCCATCGGGTCGATCCGCATGTCGCTATTGCTGTTGATGTCACGCATGCCACTGATTGTCCAACGATCGATAAGAAGACGGAGGGTGATATTTCACTTGGCCAAGGACCTGTGGTCTATCGGGGACCTAATATGAACCCCCAAGTGGTCGAACGGCTGTTACAAGCTGGTGACACAAACGAAATCCCAGTTCAACTTGCAGCTTTTGGCCGGGCAACCCCGACGGATGCCAATGTCCTCCAGGTCACTCGAGGTGGTGTTGCAACCGGACTTGTCAGTGTGCCTAACCGATATATGCATTCAGCAGTTGAAACAATTTCATTGGAAGACGCTGACAACACAGCAGACCTTCTCGCTGCATTCTGTCGAAATCTCGAGGGAGACATTGACTGGTCCCCAAAGTAGCCCGTTTCCGGCAATTCATGGAGTCACGTGCTGGACCTGCCAAAAAGGCATCGTCTCTTGTTGGTATCGGCGGCAGGCCGCCACGATAGAGAACGAGAGCAGAAGAAACACTGTAAATTAAGGCAAAAAAATAAAGCCAAAAAAAATTTCCACACTTTGGGCACTCCGGCACAAAGGTTGCATTCTTGTTTGCTGAATATCGATGTGGCTGCCAGAACAGTCCATCTCATGACCGAGAGGTCCGTTGAGTACGCTTTTGAAGGAGCTTTTTGTGGCAAAGCAAATGGTGTTTGAGGATGAGGCTCGCAAGCCTCTACTTGCAGGTGTTTCGAAACTCGCTCGAGCTGTCAAAAGTACGCTTGGGCCGCGAGGCAGAAATGCGGTACTCGATAAAGGGTGGGGCTCTCCGAAGGTGACAAAAGATGGGGTTACCGTTGCTGAAGATATTGAACTCGATAATTCATTTGAGAATCTCGGGGCGCAACTCGTCAAAGAAGCCGCCAGTAAGACAAATGATGTTGCTGGTGATGGAACGACAACCGCTACCGTGCTCTCCGAAGCGATTTTTCGTGAAGGACTGAAAATGATCGCAGCGGGTGCTGATGCAATGGCGTTAGCAAGAGGAATTCACAAAGCAGTTGACGCCGTATCGAAAGAAATCCATGGGTTGGCATCCCCAATCAATGAGAAAAACAAAAAGGAATTGATGCAGATTGCAACAATTGCCGGAAATAACGATCCAACAATCGGGAACGTCCTCGCAGAAGCCATTCTTAAAGTTGGCAAAGACGGGGTCATTACAGTTGAAGAGGGAAAGCAGGCCGAAACGTTTGTCAATGTTGTTGAAGGCATGCAATTTGACCGTGGATTCCTTTCGCCACACTTTGTAACTGATGCTGACTCACAAATATGTGAGTTCGAAAATCCCTATATACTTATTTTTGAGGAAAAAATTTCCAGTGCAAAAAATCTGGTTCCTCTTTTAGAAGCTATCAGCAAGGCTGGTAAGCCACTTGTCATAATTGCTGAAGATGTCGATGGTGAGGCACTCGCGACACTCGTCGTCAACAAACTACGAGGTATCGTTCAAGCGGTGGCCGTCAAGGCACCCGGGTACGGCGACCGACGAAAAGCAATGATGGGTGACCTTGCCGTGCTTACTGGCGGACAGGCCATTTTCAAAGACCTCGGAATTGCTCTAGATGCCGTGCAACTTACTGATCTTGGGAAAGCCAAGAAGGTTATTATTGCTGCTGAAAATACAACAATCGTAAGCGGGGGTGGCACGAAGGATGCTATCAACAGCCGAGCAGCACAAATTCGGGCCGAAATCGAGACCACCACCAGCGAATATGATCGCGAAAAATTACAGGAACGTCTCGCCAAAATTGCGGGTGGTGTCGCCGAAATAAATGTTGGTGCTGCAACTGAAACTGAAATGAAAGAACGTAAAGCACTCATTGATGATGCGAAGAGTGCTACACAAGCCGCGCTCGCAGAGGGTGTGGTGCCCGGTGGCGGCGTGGCTCTTCTCCGAGGTGAGAAGGTTATTGAAAAGCTTAGCCTCAAGGGCGACGAAAAGCATGGTGCTTCTATTGTTAAAAATGCGCTCCATTACCCACTGGAAGCAATTGCAGATAATGCTGGACTTGATGGCTCCGTTGTCGTGAATCGAGTGCGTCAAATGAAAGGTAAAAATGATGGGTATGATGCGGACAAAGGTGACTATTGTGACCTTGTCAGTGCTGGCGTAATCGATCCAGCAAAGGTCGTTCGTACAGCTCTTCAGAATGCCGCGAGTGTCGCAGCACTTCTTCTCACCACAGAGTCACTGATTACTGAGATCCCTTCCGAAGAAGAAGCGGAACCAGAGGGTCATGGTCACGACCACGGCATGGGTGGCATGGGCGGAATGGGTGGCATGCCTGGCATGGGCGGAATGGGTGGCATGGGTGGCATGCCTGGCATGATGTAATCGCTATTCATAGTACAAGAGATGATGGGGTTCCTCGTTGAAAACCCCTACCGTTACTGTTCGTTGAGAATTACTTTGGAGTGTAAAATGGCTGCAAAAAAACTTAAAATTCACCCGCTTGATGACAGAATTGTTGTTGAGCCTGTTGAAGCAGAGGAGCGCACATCAGGCGGCATTGTGCTGCCCGACTCGGCTCAAGAAAAACCGCAGCGTGGACACGTTGTAGCCGTTGGGCCTGGCCGCCTCCTCGAAAGTGGGCAGCGTGCTAGCCTGCTTGTCTCACTAGGTGACGAAGTCATCTACGGCAAGTACTCGGGAAACGACATGGAAGTGGACGGCCACGATGTCAAAATCTTACGTGAGGGTGATATCTTAGCAAAGGTTCTCAATTAATCGTTCACGTGACTGCCTGCAGTCACCAAAATTTAAGCGTGGGTCAAATTCTACGCTGTAGTGAGTTCTGAAAATAACAATTACGTTCCAGCCAGGTTGGTTGGCTACCGAAGGAGAGACAAGTCGTGCCCAAGCAATTGCTTTTTGATGACTACGCCCGTGGAAAACTTCTCAAGGGTGTTGAAAAACTTGCTGATGCAGTCGCTGTCACAATGGGGCCTACCGGTCGCAACGTGATTATTGACAAAAGTTTTGGTGGACCAACGGTGACCAAAGATGGTGTGACCGTTAGCAAAGAAGTTGACCTCGAAGACGCATTTGAAAATATGGGTGCGAAACTGGTCAATGAAGTCGCATCAAAAACTTCAGATCTCGCTGGCGATGGAACAACAACTGCAACGGTTCTCGCGCGATCAATATTCCGTGAGGGCATTCGCAACATTGTTGCTGGTAGCAATCCCACCGCCGTTCGTCGAGGCATCGAAAAAGGTGTCGCAGCGGCGGTACAACATCTCATGGAAATTGCACGCCAAGTGAGTCGGCCAGAAGAAGTTGCTCAAGTTGGCTCCATTAGTGCAAATAACGACACCTTCATTGGTGACCTATTGGCCGAAGCGCTGCAAAAAGTCGGCAAGGACGGCGTCATCACTGTTGAGGAGGGCAAAACAACGGAAACGACCGTTCGTTTTGTCGATGGCATGCAGTTTGACAAGGGCTACATCTCACCGTACTTCATCAACAAACCAGCAGAAATGATCTGTGAGTTTGAAGATGCGTTGATTCTTATTCATGAGAAAAAAATCTCCAATCTGCGTGAACTTGTACCATTGCTAGAGAAAGTCGCGCAGTCAGGAAAACCATTTCTCATCATTGCCGAAGATATTGACGGCGACGCCCTCACTGCACTCGTTGTGAATAAACTCCGAGGAGTTCTCAATATTTCGGCGGCCAAAGCACCTGGTTTTGGTGATCGTCGTAAATCGATGCTGGGTGACATTGCCACACTCACCGGCGGCACGCTCATTAGCGAGGACCTCGGTATCAAACTTGAGAACGTTGAACTCTCGCATCTCGGGTCTGCTCGCACCATAACAATCGACAAGGATGAAACAACGATCGTTGAGGGCGCTGGAAAACCTGCAGATGTGAAGGCTCGAGTTCAGCAGATACGAAATCAGCTTGAAGCGACAGAGAGTGAGTACGATCGCGAAAAACTCCAGGAACGCTTGGCTAAACTGACCGGTGGCGTCGCTATTGTTTCAGTTGGTGCCGGAACTGAAGCTGAAATGAAACAAAAGAAAGCACGAGTTGAAGATGCTCTGCATGCAACTCGTGCAGCTGTCGAGGAAGGTATTGTTCCCGGTGGTGGCGTTGCCCTCGTGCGATGTCGGGAAGCGATAGAGAAGGCACGCTCACAGGCCAAGGGTGATGAGAAAATTGGTGTCGATATTATTCTCGGTGCCCTCGAAGCGCCGTTGCGACAGATCGCTGAAAACGCTGGCATCGACGGTGGTGTCGTGGCCGATGAGGTTTCTCAGAAAGATCTTCATACTGGCTATGATGCCAATAAAGGCGAGTATGTTGACATGGTCAAGGCCGGAATCATCGATCCGGTCAAGGTTGTCCGTGTTGCATTAACAAACGCAGCCAGCATCTCAGGCCTGTTGCTTACTACAGAAGCACTCGTGACAAACCTTGAAAAAGAGGATGCCAAGAAGCAGCGAATTGAAGGGTCCGTACGCTAAGCCTGCTGGTCTACTCACAACATTTCCACACGAATGAAAACCGTAGACCAGAAAGTGTGTCAGCAAACAACACAAGGCAACGTCAGTGTCATCCATGTTGTTGTGCGCCTGGAGGAATGAGCGGTGGATCAAAGATGTTACTACGAAGTATTAGGCATTGAACGACGCGCGACCTCTGGCCAGATCACCGAGGCCTACAGACGCCTCGCTATCCAGTTCCACCCAGATAAAAACCAGGGGGACGAAGATGCTTCCAACAAATTTAAAGAGGCTGCCCGTGCCTTCGAGGTACTCTCGGATGATTCCTTAAGGGGTCGATACGACCGGTTTGGCCACGCAGGTTTGCAGAATGGTGGTGGTGGTGGTGGTGGCCAACATGAGTTCAATGACATCTCCGATATCTTCGAAGCGTTCGGAGACCTTTTCGGTGGCGGAATGTTTGGTGGTGGCGGCCGTGGAGCCAGAGCTCAGAAGGGCCGAGATGTTTTCTGCGAAGTCTCGCTTACTTTGCTTGAGGCCTCTCGAGGCGAAAGCAAGACCATTCATTTCCGGCGGCACGAGGAGTGCGTGACCTGTAATGGGAGTGGCGCAAAAGCTGGTACTTCGCCACAAACCTGTGACTATTGTGGGGGTCAGGGCCAAGTACTACAGAGTTCAGGCATTTTCCGTCTTCAGACAACATGCCCGGCTTGTCGAGGTGCAGGAAAAACAATTCGCGAAAAATGCTCGGCCTGCAGAGGACATGGGCTCACCGAAGTCGCTGTAGAACGAAAGGTCACCATACCACCAGGTGTTGACAACGATGTCCGCGTACGGCTCGGTGGTGAAGGTGAGCCAGGGGCAAGCGGTGGACCTCCTGGCGACTGCTACTGCGTCATTGACATTCTTGAACATCCGTTTCTGAGTCGGGATGGGCATGAACTCCACTGCGAGGTACCACTGACGTTTAGCCAGTGTGCGCTCGGAACGACTCTCGAGGCACCTACTCTTGACGGAGCGAAGCCCCTGCAAATACCGAGAGGCACCCAGCCGGGTGACATCATTCGCGTTCGTGGTCTTGGGATGCCTGATGTTCGTGGCCGCGGCGTCGGCGATCTTCATGTTCACATCCATGTCGAAGTACCAAAAAAGCTATCACCGCGGGCCGAAGAATTATTTAGAGAACTGGCTGAAGAGGAACAAGCTGAGGTCAGTCCAAAGCGATCAAGTTTTCTCAGCCGGCTGGCAGAATACTTTCACCCTGAACAGGATGACGCGGCGGCAGAGTCACACGCGTCGAATGGCAACTAATGAACGCATCTTGAAACCAAAATTTTTTACTGACGACGGTTGAGGAAGCCACTATGCAGGACGAAACAACACCTGAAAATATCGACGACGTGCCGGTTACAAAACCCGAGCACACCGAGGCAACTGGTGCCCATGATGATATTGAGCACCGGCTCAACGACGCCGAAGAACGAGTTTTACGAGCACAGGCGGAAATTGAAAATGTGCGAAAACGAGGACGTCGGGAATATGAAGATCTCCTTCGATATGGAGAAATGAATCTTTTAAGAGATATCCTGCCAGTACTTGATAATATCGAACGTGCTGTCGATGCCAGTGAGCAGACAACCGATATCGAAACCTTGCGAGCAGGGTTTCGAATGACGGCAAAACAAATTGAAAAAATCTTAGAAAATCACAGCTGTAAACATATTGAGACTGACAATGCGGTGTTTGATCCCACCGTTCATGAAGCGATTTCCCAACAGCCGGGTAATGGTACAACTCCGGGTTCAGTAATTGCTGTAACAAGTCGGGGATATGTACTGCATGACCGTGTTGTTCGTCCGGCTCAAGTCATTGTGGCTGCAAATGAATAATATATTCAGCGATATTTCAGCGTGACCAGACTCTCACTACCTTGCAACAAAGAATGACCCGCCATGCCAACTTATGACTATGTCTGTGATGCGTGTGGACATGCATTTGAGCTTTTTCAGTCCATGACTGATGCCGTAAAACGAACCTGCCCCGAGTGCAAAAAACGGAAGCTTCGTCGACTTATTGGTACTGGTGGGGCAATAATGTTTAAAGGTTCGGGGTTCTATCAGACAGACTATCGTAGTGAGTCGTACAAAAAGGCGGCAGCAGCTGATAAACCGACCTCAACCAAGAATGATAAGCCAAACAAGGAAAGCGGCTCCAAACCCGGGGCGGACAGCTCCAAATCTTCATCGGACTAACACAAAGGGTATTGCGTCAACCCCCGACCCTCTGGCCTACCTCGTGCTGACTGGACCGTAAAAACTCATGCCTCAATGCCCAGTCTGTGACGGACAAGTGTATCTCAAGAGTGACTCAGCACGGCCTGCAACGCCAACTGCACCTTTTTGCAGCGAACGCTGCAAAATCATTGACCTCAGTCGCTGGCTTGACGAGAGATACACCGTTCCTCACATTGCTCGAGCTGACGATGAAGGTGAAGAAGAGATGTACCATGATGGTTAAACTCTGGCAGTCGATTAGGCGACCTGGGGTCGACTTTGGTATTCTTCTCACTTCAACTCCACGTTTCACTTCCTTTCGTTCTGGTACACCATGATGACCGACAAATCCCAGCCACCCAGCCGTGCACAGATTATCCATGAGATTATTTGGAGTGAAGCCTTTCCGTGGTGGATTCTTTTCAAAGCGGCAGGTGTCGCTTTCACGCCAGCTGTCATACTTCTTGCAACTCTAGCAACAGCAGGCACATGGGCGGGATTTTCTGCGATTGATTCGTTTGGCTTATCCGATGGTGGACTAACCCAAGCGTCACCTATCGTGGAAGGTTGTGCTGGTTGTGAAGGCACCGACGTTCTCTTGCCAACACCGAGCAGGGTTGTTCTACCCGCAATCTCATCGCAAATCGCCAGGTTGCCCGTACCTGTACGTGAGTTTTTGGCTCTCGTTACAACACCCTGGAATCCGCTTGCGACGTGGGGCGAGTTTCTCGGAAGTCTCCTACGATGCATCTGGTTTCTACTTGTCTGGTCCATATTTGCGACAAGTATCACTCGTTACGTAGCACTCCGTTTAGTCGATGAAGAACTTCCAGGATTCCGTGAGGTCCTACGATTTGGTGTCGTAAAATGGCCAGCGGCATTTAATTCCGCAGCCTTTGTTTTTCTAGGAATCGTGGCCCTTGCTGTCCCCGGTGGTCTCCTCGGCCTTGTCATGCGCTTCGACTGGGGTCTCGCAATTATTGGCGTAGTGTGGCCGCTCATTTTATCTGGAGCGGTTATTCTTGCGATTCTCGGGATCGGATTAGCTGCAGGGTGGCCACTGATGGTTGCGGCCGTGAGTGTCGAACGTGGCGATAGCTTTCAAGCCATTTCAACTGCTTTTTCATACCTCTATCAACGTCCTCTCCATTTCGCGTTCTATGGCCTTGTCGCCTGTGTTCTTGCTGTCTTAGGGTTTTTTGCCGCGGGGCTCTTTGCAGATACAACCGTCGTCTTTGCGCTATGGGCTAGCAGCTTCGGAATGGGCCACGAGAGAACAGCCGAAGTGATTCTCGCCATGACACGTGGCAGCGCGGACTCTCGATGGGGTATCCAAATATTACAGTTTTGGACTGACGGCTTGCGTGTCCTCCTTGGATCATTTGGATGGGGATTTTTCTGGTGTGTTGTACCAGCAATTTATCTCCTGCTACGACAAAGTGTTGATGCTACAGAATTAGATGAAATTGTCTTAGAGGAACCCGGTACTCAATAATCCGGTACTCTAAGTGCATGAATCTGCCACTCTAAGTGTTTTTAGGCCAACCATCCGTGGCCTAAAATGTAAAAGATCAACTGCGGTATATCGTGAATTCTGTGGAAATTTTTCAAACCGTATCACAGCCTTTTCGAAGATGGCCTCAATATTGAGCCTGTACGCTCATTATCAAATATGCCAGCTGAGCTTCATAAATTATCTGATTATGACCCGCAAAAGAACTTGCAGCATTGATTGCAAGACCTTCTTCCAAACACGCACTCATACGCCCACTGACACGGAATTCATTGATGAATCATCATTATGCATAACGCTCTAACACGTGCATCAATCAAACAAATTTCCTCGGGGGAAACCATGTCACTATTGCTTGGGTTAAACAGAGCCCATGTGGCCCCCTCAAAACATCGTTCTAGGGGAATTTTTCAGTATTCTCACTCGCATCAAATTCTCACGATCACTGCACAATGGAGATTCTTCGTCAATTCGTTCAAGCATCTTATTATCAACGCCTGCAACAAGATTGACGACAAACATCCCTGTCG
>PKCL01000296.1 GCA_002862165.1 Planctomycetaceae bacterium | reverse complement strand
CTGTCTGCTTGTTGTCGCAGTTCTGGGTACGGCTAGTGGTTGTTCGCTGATCGACCGACTGTTTTTAATCAACGCTGATGGTCCTTATTCAAACCATTACGGTGGGTGCAACGACGGGTGTGAGAACCGCAATGAAGCTCCGTGTGCTGAGTGCCAGAGCGGTCTATGCCCTTCAGGTGGCTGTAAGGATGGCATCTGTCGACTTGGGGAAAATTGTAATGCGTGCAGTGCATGTGCCGATGGAAGCTGCCGGGAAAGGCATGTTGGAAGGTATGGTGGCCTTGGGAAACACCGTTTGACCCCAGAAGAAAAATGCGAATTGGGCGGGTCAGATTACGGAGCAACATACCCGCCAGGGCCTCCAAGTGGTGCAGTGGCATATCCTTACTACACGACGCGAGGTCCTCGTGATTTCCTTGCAAAGTGCCCACCATCTATCGGGCCTTAGTCTTGTTTCGTAAGCACTGAACTGATCGTAAGCACTGAGTTGATCGTAAGCACTGAGCCGAGGCTATGTTTTTGGGAAAAACCGATCGACTGTTGTTTGGCTCGGTGGTTTTGTGACCAATGAAACCAAGATCATAGTGACTGTCGAGCAAACAACCATTGCAGCCACAGGCATTAACTGCCAATAGCCATCGAGGTCGATTGCTGTTGGGACGGGAATGTTAACCGTGAAGTTTGGCTGAGCTGCAAAATCTGAAGCACGGAAGAGCCACAGCCAACTTCCGGCAGCCGCCAAAATACATGCACACGCGCCTTGTTTCGTAAGGCGCGGCCAATACAGCGCTGCAAAAATGAGTGGGAAGAGGCTTGAGAATCCACTGAAACACCACACTCCGAGAGTAAATACGCGTCGCGGCTCGAAGAGACTTAATGCATATGTGAGTGCGACAATGGCAATGATAAAAAGTCGAGCGATCAATATTTGTTGGCGGTCAGACAGATTTCGTTTGCCATAAAGAGGACGGACAACATCTTCAGTAAACATTGTTCCAAGGCAAAGAAACTGACTATCAAGAGAAGACATGATGGCCGCCAAAATCCCTGCTGTTAAAAGGCCGCTGAGTACTGGGCCGGCTAATTGTTTCACCAAAAAAGGCAGAACAGCATTTGGATTTGCAGCAACTGGTGGGGGGATGGAAATAAGATCACTTGTTGCCCACGCACCGATCAAGACACATGGGACCCAGACGATAGCAATAAATAACGGGTGTGCAAAAACAGGTAGCTTGAAACTTTCCGCACTGCGAGCAGTGAGCCAATGCTGGAAAAGATGAGGAAACATGCCGACGCTTAGTGGTACAAGCATGTAGGTGAAAAATTTTTCAGGTGGAATATGGGTGCGGGTAAGTTTTTCAATAGGAATTGAATTACTTGCCATTTGTAAACTGGCCCAGAAACTCTCTTGCCCCCCGAGCCTCCACGCAATGACTACAAACGTCACAAGACCCAAGACCATGAAAACCAACGTCTGAAAAGTATTTGCCCATGTTGTTCCTCTCATGCCGCCGAGAAAGACGTAAATCAAAACGATGCCGCAGATAGCAAGTGATGCCAGTGGCTTTGGAACACCACCCTGTGAGCCATATGTGAAACTTGCTGGCGCGTCACTTTTCGGGTTTTTGCCCTGTTCGAGAAATTGAGGAAACGTCCCTTCTTGAAACGTGCCACCAACGACTTGCCCATCTCGAATTGTGCCTGCGGTTACCTTGTTGATAACAGTGCCAGATGCCATCACGCCAATGAGAAGGTAAGGAATAACCAACCCAACAAGCACGGGGAATAAGAGTGCGCCGATCCAACGGCTCTCGAGACGATCTCGAAAAAATTGCACTTGGGTGCGATACCCATGTTTTTTCCCTAGCTTCCAAACTTTTACACCAAGAAGAAAAAAGCAGAGGGAATGGATGATGCCGCTTGAACTGGCAAGCATTCCGTAAACACCGACACCTTCTTTGAAGGACTCGCCTGTAGAGCCAACCAACGCGAAAGCAGTCATTGTTGTTCCGAAAATTGACATCAAAAGAAGGAACGGGCCAATGGAATGACTCGCGAGCATGTAATCCTGACTTGTGCCACGAAAGAGACGGCTTGCTCCAAGTCCAAGGATGAGGAGTAATACAAGATAACCACAGATAATAAGAAGTTGTGGCACTATGGAGTTTCCTTTCTTTGAACCGAGGGTTCTTGGTCAGTTGGCCAGCAGAATTGCGTTGCCAAATACCATGTGAAAGCAGCTGCAAGGGATATGCCGGCGTGGTAAGCCAGAGCAATCGGAAGAAATCCAAAGACAAGTGTTGTGTCCTCCCAAAACCAGATATCTTGGTGCGCAATAATTAATAGAAGGATCAACCCCCAAACACCGTAGGCTGGTTTCATGAGAATTCCCCAGAGGCAAGTTGGTTTATTTAAAGCCACTCGGTGAACCTCATTGAGGTGGCTCTGAATAACGAATGTTTCGTTTTGTCTTTGATTACTCTGTAATAATTGTTCTTGGTGGTCGAGGGGTGTCGTCAGGAAGAGTGGGCACAGTCGCAATGACATAAAGCCCAATTCCCACTGCACCGAGCGCAACATACTTGAGCCACCATGGGAGACTATTGAGCAGCAGACTGCAAATCACAACTGTGATAACCAGAGCTATTGTTCGATATTTTGCAGTTTTTCGAATCCCTCGATATTCTTGCCAGTCATCAAGTGTGGGGCCAAACCAGCGGGATCGATGAAGCCATGCGTGAATTCTCGGTGATCCCCGATAAAAACACCAACTTGCCAACAAGAGAAAAGGAGTTGTCGGAAGGAGCGGAAGAACCGCCCCAAGAACGGCGAAGCCGACGCAAATCCACCCTCCAATTACGTAGAAAAAGCTGCTCAGTGGATCAGTTGTCGGCCGCAAGTCCATGCCTGTTTCTCTCGTTTGGCTTTTGGGCATATTTGATGGGGGGATTTTAGCATGTTGAAAGATTCCGTATGATCTTAGTCGAATGATTGTTCGCTTTCACTACTCTGATGGAGAGTTTTCTTATGCCTTTGGTTCCTTTGCGTATCTTACTCGATCATGCTGCTGAAAATAATTACGGGTTGGCTGCTTTCAACGTCAATAACATGGAGCAAATCCAAGCTATTATGGAGGCGGCAAAGGAGACAGATTCGCCGGTTATTGTGCAGGCCTCCCGGGGTGCTCGGTCATATAGTCAGGACAATTATTTGCGTCACCTGATGCTCGCTGCCGCAGAACTGTACCCTGGCATACCAGTCGCTATGCACCAGGACCATGGAAATTCGCCAGCAACATGTGAAAGTGCAATTGATAATGGTTTCACCAGCGTAATGATGGACGGTTCTCTCAGGGAAGATGGCAAGACTCCTGCTGATTTTGATTACAACGTTCAGGTCACTACTGAAGTTGTCAAGCAAGCGCATTCACGGGGCGTTTCAGTGGAGGGGGAACTTGGTTGTCTTGGTTCACTCGAAAGTGGCCAAGGTGAAGCCGAAGATGGTCATGGAGCCGAAGGTGTTCTTTCACAGGATCAATTACTCACAAATCCTGATGAAGCCGCTCGGTTTGTTGAGGCAACGGGCGTCGATGCTCTCGCGGTTGCGATTGGCACAAGCCACGGTGCGTATAAGTTCAGCCGTAAGCCTGACGGTGATGTTCTTGCAATGAAGCGAATCGAAGAGATTCACGCCAAATTGCCAAACTGTCATCTCGTGATGCACGGTTCATCAAGCGTGCCTCAGGAGTTACAGGATATTATTAACAAGTACGGCGGGAAAATGCCTCAGACGTACGGTGTTCCAGTTGAAGAAATTCAGCGGGGCATCAAACACGGTGTTCGGAAAATCAATGTTGATACAGATTGCCGTATGGCAATTACGGGTGCGATTCGTAAAGTTCTCGCAGAAACATCTGAGAAGTTTGATCCCAGGGACTACCTGAAGCCAGCAAGGGCAGCCATGCAGAAAGTGTGTGCTGAGCGAATGGTACAGTTCGGGCAGGCTGGTAATGCTGGGAAAGTACCGGTCATATCACTGGACGAAATGGCAAAACGGTACGCTTAAAGGCGGTTTTGTAAATTCGTTTGATTGCCAAACGGCTGTTTTCCATGAGGTAAATGCGCGTTGTGGTGGCGCTGGTGGTCGCCGTATAGTCCTTATTCGTTTATCGAGAATCCGGTAAATGGATAAAGGACAGGAGGACGGCTGTGGCTGAATCGAATAATCAAATAGTGCTTGAGCAAGCCGCTGCAGTGCTACGTTCAGAGGCCACTGCGATTCTTGATGCCATCAAGATGCTCGATGATTCTTTCTGCAAAGCAATAGAACTCCTTCGGGAATGCACGGGTAGTGTTGTCGTGACGGGCATGGGCAAAGCCGGGCTTATCGGAAGAAAAATTTCAGCCACATTAGCATCGACTGGAACTCCTAGTCACTTCCTTCATCCAGCGGAGGCAATGCATGGAGATCTTGGTGTTTTACGGAACGATGATTTGATTTTGGCTATTTCGCAGTCCGGAGAGACTGCTGAATTGACACAGATTCTGCCACATATCAGAGCCCGAAAAATACCACTCATAGCAATGACAAGTTGCAGGAATAGTACCCTTGGAACATTTGCCAGTGTTGTTGTAGAGACAGGTCGTTTGAAAGAAGCCGACTCCTTGGGCGTTGCCCCAAGTACGAGTACGACTGTCATGCTTGCAATCGGCGACAGTATGTCACTCGTGTTGAGTGGTAGTCGTGGATTTAGTCATGCTGATTTTGCATCGCGACATCCAGGAGGAAGTCTTGGCATGCGTCTTCTTCAAGTTGAAGAAAAGATGCGCTCAGTTGAGCATTGCCGTTTAGCAAGGACTGATGATACTGTCCGTCAGATTTTCGCTCGCCCTCTTCCATCGCGACGGACGGGTGCTGTGATGATTGTTGGTACAAATGATCAGTTGGTTGGAATTTTTACAGATAGTGACCTCGCGAGGCTCTTTGAGAATCGTCAAGACAATGCTCTAGATCGACCGATTCATGAGGTGATGACTATCCATCCGATTTCAGTGCTGGAAGGTACCCGGCTGGAAGACGCTGTAGCTTTGCTCGAGAGTCGTCGCCTCAGTGAACTGCCGGTTGTTGATACAAATGGACGCCCTCGCGGTCTCATTGATGTTGTTGATTTAGTAGGCGCTGACTTTTCAGCAACCACGAAAGAGACGAATGGTCGAAGTCAAGAGCAGCGGGAGCACAGTTCAGCAGCCTGAGCGAAAATACATATGTTTTAAAAGTCATGTGGTTCCCCGTACGTTGTTTATTTTACAAAATTCATTTTGAGTCGGCCGATGTCAGAAACCGCACCAGACATTCCCTCGAATAAGGACAAGATTCAACTTCTCTTGTTGGATTGTGATGGAGTTCTTACGGATGGTGGGGTGACCTGGTCAGAGGATGGTATTGAGCACAAGACCTTTAATATTCGAGATGGACTAGGAATAAAGCTTTGGCAGCAAGCTGGTTTTCAAGTGGGTATCGTCACGGGACGTTCAAGTCACGTTGTCCAATGGCGTTCCAACGAGTTGGGCGTCAACTTCGTAAGGCAAGGCATCAGAGATAAAGTGAAAGCAGTTTCTGAACTTCTTGCTTTATGTCACTTGGGTTGGGATTCATTGGCCTATATTGGAGATGATCTTCCGGATCTTTCAGTCATTCAACGAGCTGGATTCGGTGTGGCAGTTGCGGACGCTTGTCAGGAAGTTCAAGAAGTATCAGATTTCACCACTCAGTTGCCAGGAGGAAAAGGAGCCGTACGTGAAACAGTCGAAGTTCTCCTGCGATCTCGTGGTTGTTGGGAAAATCTTGTTCTACACTATCAAGGTAATGGAATTGCTTGATGGAACACCGTTTAGGACGCACAGTACGGGTGTTTCTCGTAGTCTTGGCGACAGCGGGTCTGTACCGCTTAGCCGTTGTTCCTTGGGTTGAACCCCGCTATCGCGAAACAGTAGGAGTCGAGGAACTAACTCCAGAGCAAGCCGCTGCCATACGAGCCCGTGCTGACCGCAGGCTTGATGCTGTGAGAGATCTATTTCCACCTGATGCCTGGGAACATGCCGATCCAATAGTAATGGAAAGCCGTGGCATGCGACTTTTATTTAAGCAGTACCATTCGTTGCCTGATGGCCGTGTCAATCTAGTACCCTGCACAGTTATCGTTCTACCCGACGGTCAACGGCGAGCGAATGCAGAAAAGGGCCGCACTATGTTACTGCGAGCCCCACAGGGCGCCGTACTCGAATTCGATGAGCCACTTGATTTACGAGCAGGTAGATTGGCGCGTCTTGTTGGAGGTAGCCTACGGGGTCAAGTCATTGTCCGTGGCACAGAAAGTTTTCCTGGTGCTAACGATGAAATCGAACTTGTGACACGTGATCTTGAGCTTGATGAATTCGAAATTCATACAAATGAAAAAGTAGACTTCCGCTTTGGAAGGTCCGTTGGCAAAGGCCGTGGTCTCGTGGCGACACTTCTCCCAAGTCCTGAAGGGAGTAGCCACGGTCCTAATATTGGTGGTATTGATTCAATTCAACTCGAACGAGAGGTAGAACTGCGGCTGGAAGGACTAGAAACTGGTGTATTGCCGAATTCGGCTGATCACATGTCTGATGCGGAAGCAAGTGAAAAACCTGTTCTGGTAAAATGTGACGGTAAACTAACTGCAAATCTTTCAGCCAAGGTGATTACTCTTGAAGATGCTGTTAACGTTTGTCGTGGCGTACCCGGACAAGGAGGAGATAGCCTCACCTGTGATGTTCTTGCACTGGTTCTAGGTGAGCCAGATCGTCATCTGACGCAGAATGCATCAAGTGGCTTGGAAGTTGTTGAGATTCAAGCAAGTGGTTCACCAGCGCGAGTTCATAGTGCCGATGCAGGTATTGAAGTACGAGCCGATAGGCTTGGATACGAGCTGCAAACTCAAAGAATTTTGCTTGACGGGGAAGATCCGGTATCTATTTACACGTCGGGGGTTGAACTTGAGGCAAAATCTGTCGACTACACGCCAGGTGAGAACAATACAATTGGTTCTTTAATGGCAATCGGTCCGGGTTGGATTCGGGCGATTAATGAGAGCCAGCCAGCCATCGAGTCTCACTGGCAGAAGTGGTTGCGGATTCGTCCGGATGATGTAGGGCATGTTGCTTCATTATCAGGTCAGGCGGAGGTGTCCGTAGATTTGCAAGGCAAACTTACGGGCGCAGAAATGCATTTCTGGTTTGAGCAAATCCAAGAGAATGAGTCTGCACGCCTACAGGCAAATCAATTGCCTCATGTCACCTCATTGAATCCATTGCGGATGCTTGTACGGGGCGTTGTCGAAGTGGATGTCCCAGAAGTTGCAGCTCGTACAGATCGAATGGAGATCTGGTTTCGAAGAGATGCTGGATTGTCGAGTAGTGCACAAAAAAGTCAAGATTTTTCGGCAGTCGCTGTCAGTGAAGGCGATACGCGTGAGAGGCCAAGTGAAATAAAAGTTGCCGTGGGGCAAAAAACTCGACAACCAATTCCTCCCATTCGTCCACCTGTGTCAGTTGAACGAAAATTGTTAGCGACAGGAAATCTTATTCGTGGACTTGTCGTTCTTGCATCTGATCAAAATGAATTAGAGGAGATGTCACTTGAAGGGGAAGTTCAACTTCTCGAGCAGGCTACAGGTGGAAGGCAAGTAGAGCCACGACTCAATATCCGCGGTGATCAACTGCAGCTAACAAGACCTACACAGTTTGATGCAAAAGCTGTCGTATCAGGGCGTCCTGCTACTGTGGACAGTGAGCAATTCAGTCTCAAAGGTCCATTGATTGAATTTGATCGTGGCCAGAATCGAGTTGCAGTTGATGGGGGTGGTCAATTAACAGTCCCAGTGGCGAACGCTGGTGTTGGCTTGGAGTCATTTGACCTTCTTGGTACCGGTGCTCAGCAGGCCCAACCAAGAAAAACCACAAGAGCTGCTCAGCCGTTGATTATCGACTGGCAGGGTAGGATGGATTTCGATGGACAGACTGCTCGTTTTGTTGATCGGGTTCAAACAGCGAGCGGTGCTGTGACGCTACAAGCTGGCATACTTGAATGCATTTTTACCAATCCAGTGAACTTCAGCAGTCAGCAGAGCACTGTTTCAAGCCAGCAGACCGATATTGGTCGGATTACTTGTGGAAATGGCGTTCAGATCCGGAGCGCGTCTGAGGCTGATGGAAAGCCAAGCTCCGTCGAGAATTTATTTGTTCGTGATCTCTTTTTTAACAGATTTACAGGAGATGTTCGAGGAACAGGCCCGGGTCGACTGACAAGCATTCGTAGCGGCGGCGGTGGTCTTCCTATGGGAACCCCGGGGCTACCAGGGCAACCCGTCCAGCAGCAATCAGCCGTGAGTAAATCAGCTGAGGAAGCAGGCGTGACATTTCTCGGTGTGGATTTCCAACGAGGTTTTGTTGGAAATATGAATCAGCGACAGATGGAGTTTCAACAACGAGTTGAAACAATCTGGGGACCCGTTGATTCCTGGGAGGATAGCCTCGATCTTCATGATTCGAAAGGGCTACCGGATAAAGCTATTGCGGTAACGAGTGATACTCTGGGCATTGGCCAGACACCCTCTGTTCCAGGAATGCCTGGCCGAACTATTGAATTGTCAGCGGGTGGAAATGTTCTCGTTGAGGGTGATTCTTTTACGGCACGGAGTGCACGGCTCTCATTTAGTGAGGCAAAAGATCTTCTTGTCTTTGAGGGAGATGGTAGGAGTGATGCACAGCTTTTTCGGCAAGAGCGCGTAGGGGGACCAACATCGAGTGCCTCAGCAGGAAAAATTCTTTATTGGCGAAAATATAATCGTGTTGAGGTAAAAGATGCTCGATACCTTGACTTGGATCAGATTGGTGGAACAAACATGCCTCAGGCTCCTCGGTAGTAGGATGTGTGATACCGTGTGCCGGTGCTTTGACAGTAGGTGTTGGTTTCTAAAGATCCGGAGGTGTTTGCAAGAAGTGCTCATCTTCAATCAAAGAAATTTGGGTGATATCTAATCAATACGTCTCTCTTCAGAATCGAGTGATTCCATGATGAAATGAATAGCATCATGAATAAAAACAGAAGTCGTATCATGATGAGCGATAGCCTCAAGGATTGCCTTGTGTGGAATACCAAGCGCAATTAATTTGCTGCTGAGGCGGGCAGCACCATCGTGCCAGCGATTATTATTGCCAGCACTCGCAAACCACTGGTGACGCGGCCAGTTCAGTGGATGAACATGCAGAATAGCAGTCTCTTGTCGTGCCTGCTCGGGTTCATCGAAAATCTCCCAGAGCGTATCGAACAGTTCACCGTCCACCCATTCGTGTCCTCGTTGCATTCCAAGGTGGAAGTCAATCGCTGGTGTAATCGCCGCGGCTATTGGGAATTTCCCTGGATGTCGATAAGCCAGCCGAAGTGCTGCCTGTCCCCCCATTTCACAGCCTAGTAAACCGACTCCTCCTGAAGTGACTCCGGTGATACGAGCACACTCATCTAGAATAGGCCCTAGTAGATAATCTTCGGCACTTATCTTGGTATCAAACCGCATCAATGGTTGCTGAAGACCCCAAGTGCGTCCAATGTGTGGTACGAGAACTGGGAGGCCTGCGGATTCAAATGCTTTGTGAAGCGACGGCTGATTCGTCGGTGATCTTTCTTGCAGGTCATGAAGATAGAGTATTACACGACCTGGTACCAAGACAGTGGGCGGTTGAAAGAGTTCACATGTATGACCGGCAACTGAATAACGTGACCAATTGGTAGGAGATCTTAAGACCATATGGGATTTTGTATTCTTGATAGATCGGGTAATGTTTTAACACGTCACCATGACATACGAATGAAAGCACGGTCTGTTCTGCCGTATACGGAGATCATAATGGAAGTTTTACTATCTCGTGAAGAATTGTCTGAGGGTATCGATCGGCTTGCTCGCCTTGTCGAAGATGATCGAGGCGAACAACGCCTTGTTCTTGTCGGTGTACTCACTGGAAGTATTATGCTCGTTGCAGATCTTTTACGCAGGCTCGATGGATTTATCGAGGTTGGAATGGTTGCTGCGAGCAGTTATCGAGGGCTCGAAACCACTCCTGGAAAACTTGATCTTCACTTAGATCTGCTGCCCGATGTATCTCAGAAGCATGTATTACTTGTTGATGATATCTTCGATACGGGACGCACAATGACTGCGTTAGTTGAGGCGATATACGCCCGAGGTGCAGCCTCAGTCAAGTCACTCGTTCTCTTACGCAAAACGAGTAGAACAGAGGTTGTTATGCAACCAGACTATGTTGGTTTTAATATTCCAGATGTGTTTGTAGTTGGGTATGGCCTCGACCATAACGGTGCATGGCGTAATTTACCTGAAATTTGTCTGATTGATGTATCAGTAGGTTCTTGAGTCAGTGAAACTCCTTGTTGTGTTGGCTTGATTGTCGAATACGTTAGCCGAAGTAGATTTGATCGAAGATGCGAAGTCATTCAAAAAAGACGCTCATACTGATTGCTAGTGATTATGATCCAGTAGGAAACGGCCGCCAGATTGAAATGGCGGTCGTTGCAATTCTTGCTGCTGGGTATCGAGTATGTGTTGTTCTGGTTTCCTCAGGCCGTGGCCTTGCTGTACGTCTTAAGAGACTTGGTGCTGTGGTCTACAGTGTCAGCAGGAGGCCGGCGGTATATCTTTCAGTAATCTCCGAGGTTGCTGCAATCATACGGAATGAGCAGCCTCAGTTGGTGATTGGTTGGAGCATTGAAACGGCTTTTATGGTTGGAAGTTTGAGGCTGCTATCGAGACGGTCGCGTCATTCGTGGCGATATATTCAGCAATTATCACACCCACCCCGCACGATGATAGAAGCAACAATGGTTGCACGCGCTGATCAAGTTATTGTGGCAGGTCAGTGGATTCTCGAAGCTTCGAAAAGAATCAGGCCTTTGGAGTCCGCCTTTGTGGTTCCTCCTGCAGCAGTTGCCTTTGATGAGCTAATGGATAGAGATCAGGTGGCTGTTCAAATTGGCCTGAACTCGAAGAAAACATGGACACTATGTGTTGCGCCACTGATTTCGACATCACGGATAGACAGGCTTATTTGGGGATTTGACCAAATGGCAGTCGCAAAAAATGACGTAGAGCACATAGTTGTCGGCAGCGGCCCACTTTTTCAACGTCTCCAACGACGTGCCTGGGTCGAAGAAGTTGATGGCTCAATTCATTGGTTTCAGAATCAGCCTCTCTTACCATTTTTGTTTCGTCATGTAGAGCTCGTACTTCAGCCAGGGCATGTTGCTTACGGTGGATGCTTCCTCGAGAGTTTCGCGCACGGTATCCCATCTGTAGCAATCGATACACCACAGAGTCATGATATGCTCGGCGATAGTGAGGCCGGTATCCTGGTACCTGAACTACCAGAAAGTGAATTTGCTCGTCGGGCGATTGAAATTCTTGAGAATAAAAACTTGCAAACCCATTTAGGTGATGCCGGTCGACAAAGAGCGGTCAAGCAATTTAACAAGACCGTGTCGGCGTCCAAGTTATTGGAATCATTAGGGCTTTAAGCCGTGTTACCTTGGCTAGTCTGGAATGCTGTTAGGTGGTGTCCAGTAGCTTCACTGCGACAATGGCCATTTTCATTCACAAGTTTCCCTGACTTGTAAACGGCTGCGGGTAGTGCAAACATTTTAGCCAGTTGCTGATTGGGTCTATACACAGTGATGTCCGCGTCTGCACCGATGCCAAGATGACCTTTTTGAGGTAGACCAGCAATTTTTGCTGGGGCGGCTCGCGTAATAATGCATAATTCTTGGATCGAATATTCTCTGGAAAGAGATGCTAGGGGTGAACGTTTTTGGACGATTGGGTGAATCCGACGAAAGGCTTCTCGTCGAAAGGCTTCGTCACCAAGGAGTTGCATGAGTACGGGGTAGGCCGTGAAATGAGCGCCATTTGGGTGGTCGGTTGAGAGTACAACTCGCCAAGGGTCATCAACCGACAGAAACCATTCAAGACCAATTGCCCACTGCCATGAATGGATAAGGTTTTTCTCCTTGTATTCAATCGGTAGAACGCCACAGCCACCTTCGAGCCAAAGATCATGAGAGTTCCAGGGCGCACCTGTTGTGTTTGCAAGGTGCTCGGCTGCTTCTGGATCACCAGTCATGGCAACTGTTTCACCAAAGAGGATTTGCCCAACATCAAGAGTTAGATTTTTATTTTTTTTGAAATAATCAACAAGTTGCGATACCCCGGATCCAAAGCTCTCCGAATCAAGATTTCCACCTGTATAGCTATGAAATTGCACATGCGCAAGGTGTGCCGGTAGGCCGTCCAAAGTCTTCATTGTTTCATGAAGCGTCTGCCAATTTCCTGGCAAACCAAGGTGAGAGGTGTGGATATGGAGTGGGTGCGGTAGCTTTGCTGCTTGGACACCCGTTGCCAGTCTTTCAAGAAGTTCTCGACTCGTTAGGTTTCTTCCAGGGAGCTGTGTGTCGAGATCATGATGGTCTCCACGACTATTTTTCCAAAATGAAGCACCGCCTGGGTTCGCTACTTTTACACCCCATCCGGTGCCTGAACGCACAATGGAAGTAATGTGTCGCTGAATAAGATCAGGATCACCCGCGTCAAGAGTGGAGAGAAGTTCTGCATTATCGGCTGCAAGTAAGTAAAAACCTTTATCAAGGATAGGTAGGTCACGTAACTCTATTGCAGCAAGTGGAGCTGCGCTTGTTGTGATGGCTGCATCAAAAACTGTGGTGTACCCGAGTGATGCGTAGAGTGACCCGGTAGCATGAATTGTTGGAACAGCACTGGGTTGGTTGTCACTACGACGATGGGAACACAGTTGCGGCGAGATGCGACGACCAATATTCACTTTTGGCCCTGCGATATGACTGTGCAGATCAACACCTCCGGGCATAACGATCAAACCAGACGTATCAATACGACGAAATCGGGTGGGATCATTCGGAGTGCTCACTATTCGCCCCGATTCAACCCAAATGTCACTTGGACTACCATTAATCCCGTTCTTGGGGTCATGAACAGTTCCACCAACAAGAACAAATGGATCATGAGAGAATGTGTGAAATTTTGTTGCAGAGGGCCGCTCAATCATGTTGAACCCTCATTGTGAGTATCAGCCGCTATACGGCCCAGTAATTTATCCAAGATGTTTTGCACGGAAGGAAGGCAAGCAGTTTCGAATGGTCGTAGTGTTATGAGCCTGCCGTCTGACCTCAACATGCTGCCTTTGGTTGAATCACTGAGGCTGGCACAAGCAAGACAAATACTGTTTTTCAATGATGCATGATTTGATTCATCAGTAATATGAATAACAGCCTTTGAGTCAGAATCCTCGGCCAACAATCCTTTGATTTGAAGTGGTATTCTTCCAACAATAAAAATACAGTCAACCTCGCCTCGTTTTATTAGATGCTGAGCGTCAGCCTCTGCTGGAAGAAACATACTTCCCGAACTGGATGCACGCGGAATTGCACCAGATGATCCAAAACGCCACGTACAGATGGCACCAACACCGGCTAGGTTTCCGCCTTCTGAAGCCGTCCTTTGATTCAGTGGTATTTCAAAGCAAGGCTTTTGATGTGCGAGGGACTGTATAAGTTGCGAGAGACTCCATTTCACAAGGCCAGTTGTTTCAGCTGGCTGAGTAGAAACAAAGCCTACGCAACGAGCGGCGTCAATGAATTGGTGGAGCTGATATGCTATGTCATCTAGACCATCAGAAGATGAAACAGATACTTCTTTCTGTGCAAGATGGGCATTAACAAGCCTGGCAAGACTCACGTGTTGTTCTTCTGGAACTGGGAAGTGAAGGTTGTGTGAAGATGGTGTGACCGCTGGAGTCATTCCCACACTGATGGTGCGACGATTGCCATTGTGTGGCTTAGGTTTAATAAATCGCTCTATAAAGCGAGTGGATTTTATCGACGGATCGACACCCCAGAAGATGACTAAGTCGGCACGGTCGCGCAGTTCTTCAAGTTCTGCACTAACCTTACCAACCCGGATTGCAGTCGGGGCAGTGAGGATCAAGTTTTCATAATCATTTGCATCAACAGAAGCATCAATACAGTCAGCTATACGGCAGGCGATCTGAATGGCGTCGAGTGTCGTTGACGCAAGGCCAGTCAGAAGTGGTCGTTGTGCTGACAGCAGTCTCGCTGCGGCTTCATGTATGGCTTCATCGAGGAATACTTCTTTGCCATCAATCGTTGTCTGCGGCAGAGGGTCACCATGGCCAAACCACCTATCAGCAGCCGTGCATCCAGTTCCATATTTGATGCTTTGAACTGACAGGTCTTCACAAAGTAATTCACAGCCGCCGCACGTGGTCTGTGTCTTGGCATCCTCATGCGGTGCATTAGTGTTGGATGTTGGCTTCGAATCGCTCACGATTTTTGTAGTACCCAGATGTTGCTGTGTCGGTCCAGACTACCATGGTTTCAGCGGAATGATAATTCATTTGTTAGCTCTTGGAGTACGAAGTATTTTATCCAATACTTCATTTTTACTGAAATATCATTGTGTGAATTTTAGGGGCTCTACAAAGATTTCCTTTCTGAATAACGAAGTTCTAGTTGCCTCTGAAGTAGTGTGAAGGTTGGGCTGTGTGGCTTTTGTCTGTGCGATAGAAAGGCTTGGAGTTATGCCATTCGAAGCAAACAAGAGAACTAACTTATTTCTAAATCATCGCAAAGCATGAAATATTTCTTGCGTTATGATTTAGGTTTCACTGGGGCGTTACGACTTGTTTTTGAAATTCCAACTGTTGGACTTTCAAAAACATTTGATAACCAAGAGAATATTTAGGATAGTCCAGTGAGTGGGCCATCGCTACAGAAGTCGGGATTCCCAAAACGATCTAAGTCTGAAAGTCCCATGGCATGTGCAATCGATAGGAGTAGTTGGTTATGTGGTTTCCCGCCGGCACTCATCATTCTGCCGGTTTTGAATCCAAGCCCACTGCCGACAAAAGCCCAGGGAATATCCATGTGCGAGTGTGAGTTGCCTTCCCCGAGTTCATTCGTCCACAGGATGGTCGTATGGTCAAGCATGCAACCATCTCCTCCAGGCTCTGGTGTTTCGGCAAGTCTGTGGGCAAGGTGAGCGATTTCTGAAGCGTACCAAGCGTTGATTTTGGTCAGTTTTTCTTGAGCATCAATATCAGAGTTTGGTTTGTGAGAAAGATCATGTTGTTTTTCCTGAATGCCGAGCCAGGACATGCGAGCCTGGCCGACGGAATTTGTGTATTGAAGAGTTGCTACTCGCGTGAAGTCAGCCTGGAGAGCGGACACAAGAAGCTCGGTTTGCATGCGGCTAATTTTTGGCATCTGTTCGTTTTGTTCAACAATGCCTTCTTCGAGAGTGGGTTCTGGGTGCGACTCATTCTCATGACTTGCTTGCAGTTCACGTTCAAATTTACGGACCATATCCGCATGTTCTTCAAGAATACGACGGTCTTCGGCTGGCAAGTGACTCGCAAGTTTGGCAAGATCACTATGAACTTCATCAAGAATACTTTTTAAGTTTTCTCGATCTTTTGTTTTGCCATAAAGTTTTTTAAACATCTGATACGGATCATCAATTGGTGTGATCGGTTTATTTGGTCCTGCATAAACCATCCGTGTCCATGTGTTTGCTTTATTTGGAACGAGTGCACCAAATTCGAGTGAACCGAATCGTGTTGCAGTTGCGATATCTTTTTGCAGGTGGCCACAAATTTCTTGGTCAATTGACTTGCCGCTTGCCCAGCCGGCAGGTGTGTGGCTGCCTCCTTGAATGTTTCCTGGGAAAAGCTCGATGCCGGTTAGCAGGCACCCAATGCCTCGCATGTGACCATCTCCATCTCCACGGATTTTATTATGTACCCCTTTCACGAGAAGAAGTTGATCTTGGAGGTCTTGAAACGGGGTGAGAATTGGTGGTAAGGCATTTTGTTCAGTGGATGATGGATCCGGAAAAAAAGAACCGTTTTTCAGGGGCCAGAATTTCTCTTTTACGACACCATCAGGGGTAAATACTATTACCAGTCTTTTTTTGATTTCTTGTGCAACACGAGTGTTTGCCGCGAGGCTTGAAAGATTGCCAAGGAAAGGCAATGCAGCTGGTGCAAGGCCAAGGCTTTTCAGGATGTCGCGTCGGGTTAGCATTGTTTCAACCTTAGAAATAGTTCCATGTGTAGTGTTGTTTAAGAAAATCTCAACACTGAGCATTGATTTTTGATGCAACTCGCTCAAGCTCTACATCTAGAGTGCGGCCGTACACTCCTATTCTGTAGTCGGCTATTTCTTTTTATTACTTTGAGTGGGTTTTGTCATCAGGACTGCAATCTCAACGATTAATTCGCGGATAGAGTAATTCTTTGAAATAAAGCTATTCGTGAGCTGTTCTAGAGCATTATTTCCCCAGGCTCGTATTGGCTGTTTCGTAAGTGCATGAAAAAGGTTCTGAACAAAGGTTTCAGAAACATCACGACTTGAGGCAAGGTATTGGCCAAGTTCACGTGCACCATTAAAACGGGCCTGCTTGCCAGTTCGTGGTTGATAACTTCCCTCAGCGTTGATTGTTTTGTTTTGTCCACTACACATTTCTGTTGTTCGAAATCGACCAACGGCATCGTATTCCTCTAGCGCGAAACCGAGTGGATTAATCATCGTATGGCACGTCTGGCATACCGCTGCTTGCGTCTGTAACGCGACTCGATCTCTTGTCGTGAGGTCCGGATGAACACTATTTGCGAGGGGTGCAACGGCATCTGTTGGTGGTTTGAGGACATTGCCAAGAACAGCACGAGCGAGAAAGACGCCACGGTGTATTGGCGATGTGCTGTCGGCATAAGAAAGTACGCTCATAACGTAGGGATGCGTAATTATTCCCGCCCGCTGTCCATTGTCGAGTTGTACTTGTTGAAACAAGGCATCCTTGCTCAATGGTATGCCGAAAATTGAAGCCAGTGTGCCATCAAGAAAAACTGTGTCATCAGTAAAAAGTCTACGGAAATCAGATTCTTCTCCCCACACAATATCGTCAAGGCTAAGTAAAAGACTGGTTCGCATGGCAGCAGCAGTTTTTCTTGAAAAATCTGAAAATTTGTTTTGGTCTTTTACAAGTTCAGGATCGTGCTGGATGTTAAGCCACTTGAGTAAGAATTCAAAAACCTTTGATTTCGCTCGATGATCTTTGAGCATGCGATGAGCCTGTTGGCGAATCTGCTTTTCGGTGGCAAGTTTGTTATTCTGAGCAGCATTCTCAAGACTTTTATCAGGAACTGAATCCCACAAGCCGAATGACAGCCTATTCGCTTTATCGAATGAGGAAAGCAACTCCTTCTTTTCACTAGCCACTTCATGATAGAGAAACAAAGGCGAAGTAAGTATTCGAAGTAACGATAGTCGAAGTGCTGCGTCGAGATTCGGCGCTGCTGAAAAAGAGTTAGAGACAATCTGCATGCGTAGTTCTTCGGAAAGTGGACTGCGAAAAGCCTTCTCCGCAAATAGTGCCGCGAAATCCTCAAGCTTCTTTTTGCGGTCGGGTGCATTTCGCTCAATGCGTGCAAGTTCTTCGGCATGTTCGAGGCAGTAGTCCGCCGTGTCTATTGCCGCAGCAGTTGTGGCAGCAAGCCACTCCTGTGACACTCGGCTGCCCCGTTCGTACCCAAGTGATGCGTCGTCCGGCGGGAAAGATGTTGGGAGCACATACACTTCAGGACTTGTCGCTGGAGACAAGCATCGTTCTGGAATAACTTCAACTACACCATATGGTGGCCGCCAGAGCAATTTAATAAATGCTTGAGCGTCTTGGTCATCTTGGCCTTGCTTCGCAACGCCCTGGCGACCTTTTGAAAATTCAATCCGGAGTGGGACAGTTCGACCACCAAGAAGCGTACGAATTGCTCGATATTCTTGCTCATCCCCAGACCTAACTGTGGCATCAATAAGTGGTTTCTGCGCATCATCCGCGTTTACGAAGACTCGAACCGCTTGGTCTGTCCGGATGATGAATTCATACCGTCCTGTTTCGGGCGGAATAACGGAACCTTCCCACCTGATCGAGAATCGATCAGGGTTGATTTGCTCGGGTGCCGGACTTTTTATTCCGAAACTAAAGTCAATTCTTGGATCGGTCCGTTCTAAAACACGTGACCCTTTGCTGAACTTCCTTGAGTCAAAATACTCGCCACACAGTCCTTGTTGGTGATCAATGTTTGGGGATGAACTGCGAAAGCTCCCGATAATATCTGCGAGGGACTCTTGCATTTGTCGTACGGTGAGTCGCGAAAGATTTAATCGTTGAGGCTTGTTTTTTTCTTGTGCAATAAGGGAGTAGAAAGATGAATGAATTGTTTCAGCGATAAGATTGGCTTCTTTACCAGTCACCTGTGATGGGTCACCATCGGGCATCGTCTTGTCGATGTAATGAGTAAGTTGATTTACGGAAAGATTGCCAAGGAGCGGGTCAGGGTATGCTTCGCTACCCTCACCCTGAAGTCCATGACAACTGCTGCAGTGTTCATTAAATAAGGAAAATCCGTGATCGTCACTTGCGAGTGACTTGCCGGTGAACATGACGCAAAGAATAGTAATAATAAATCTGCAGGTTTTTTTGTGCGTTACCATGAGAGCATTGCCGAAGGAAAAGTTTCTATGGCACCATGTAGCGTTAGTTCCCTTTATTATATCGGTAACCTGCTTCACGACACGAGCGTTCAGCGCTGCTGAGTACAGCTGCCTTTCGCCTGGCTATTCATCAGGTGCCCAGCGGTTGGCACCTCGACGGAAAGGGCACCAACGAAGTGCATTGAGAACAGTCGAACACAACTGTTGGCAACTGTGAACTCTTAGTAGCGATTGTTTCAAGGCAGGGAATTTACTGAGCGGCAGCGAATATATTCGAATCGATATCAATATTACTCTGCCTGCTTAGCTTGCTTAAATGGTGTCCTTCGTCAAAAAAAGGAGTCTGCATGTACAGTCGGCAAGTATTTCCTGTGAGAATAAGACGCAGACTTCAAGCCTTAGTCGTCGTACTCATTAGTTCGGGCAAATACAAGTCGTCCCGCAGAGGTTTGAAGTGTACTTGTGACACTTACGGTCGTAGATCGACCGATCATCTCACGGCCATGCTCGACAACAACCATTGTACCATCATCAA
>PKCL01000245.1 GCA_002862165.1 Planctomycetaceae bacterium | reverse complement strand
TGGTAATGCACACTGATTCTCCGATATGATTCCGAAACACAATGAACCGTGGTTGAGCAGCAAATGCCCTCGTGCACGCCATGAGCTAGGGTGCCAACTCCCTATTCACAACATTGTCAGTTACGATCGTATCGACGCTAAAACCGAATCCCTTCAGCGATTTGCACTTTTGCGGCTTATTCGGTCGGCATTGTTTTCCTTGCCGGCATTTCTTGACACCTCGAGTCGTTTGAATCATGACTTTGCCAAGATACTATCGAATCCAAAAGTGAATCCATTGTGGACTCGCTTGCCTCGACCGTTGCTGGGTAACCAAGTTGGATCAACTTTGAGGATGTGATAGGTGAAATACTTGCAATTTTCCAAGAACGAAGTCGATTTCCGAAGATACTCACGGCAGTTTCTGCAATAAAAGAACTCGTGAGCAGGATCCACGTGATTGGAAACTGTTCAATCATTCGGATAGTTGTGCGTCGATCAGTTGTCGTTGGTTGGCTCTTGTAAGCGGCCACCTGCCGAACTTCATGGCCTGCCGCTATGAGTTCTTTGCGTAATACATCACGACCCCGCTCAGCTTGGATAAGAAGAAACCGCTTCTTTTCACGACTCTGATTGAATGCTGCTACAAATCCCTCGGAGAGCCATCTGTCAGGAATTAAGTCGCAGACCAAACCATGATTCTCAAGGGCGGCTGCGGTAGCAGGACCAATAGCAGCAAGTTGGGCAGTTCCTAATGCTCTCGGATCGCGATGAAGAAGTTGGAGTTGCCTGCAAAAGTGGTCAACACCGTTGGCACTCGTGAATACGATCCAGTCGAAAGACCATGCCTCTGTGATAGCACTTATTAGCTCTTGCGTATCTGTAGCTGGAACAATTTCGATTAATGGCAGGTGCATTGCCTCGCCACCCCGTTGCGTAATATCAGCAATAACCGAGTCAGCTTGCCCTGCCGGGCGAGTAACTAAGATTCGGCACCCTCGCAGCGGTCTTTGGTCGTCGTCATGGTGTGGGTTGCACAGTGGCGTCTCACCAATCACAGCAACTGCTGGTGAAGGAAGTCGAGCAACGTCGATATCAGCGGCACATGAACTGAGTGTAGTTTGGATAATACGCTGGTCTGGCCAGCTACAACGGCTCACAAAAGTGACTGGTGTATCAGGTGCTCTTCCCGCTTTTAGAAGAGCATCAGACCAGTGTTGTACCTGGTCAACTCCCATATAGATCACGACAGTTCCTTCTTGGATCGAAAGTTTGTCGTAATCAATTGTGTCTTGCTTTTCTTTCGCTTCGTGGCCAGTGACGATGGTGAGGCTCGATGAAATATTTCGTGATGTGAGAGGTGTGCCAGCCGCTGCAGCCGCCGCAGTTGCGGATGTGATACCAGGAATGATTTCGAAGGAGATAGAATATTTGTTGAGAGGCTCAATTTCTTCTCGAAGCCTCGCGAAAATTGTAGGGTCGCCTCCCTTGAGGCGGACAACATTCCGGCTGTCTGTTGCGTATTGAGCAAGACATTTTCCGATTGTCTGGCCAACATCTTTACCCGTAGACCCATCGAGAATCTCCGCTAGTGAGATTTTCTGTGCGTCAGGTTGAATCAGATTAAGGACAGCAGGAGAAACGAGTTGGTCGTAGACTACGACGTTGGCCTGCTCGAGTGCTCGAGTAGCACGAACAGTCAGAAGATCGGGCTGGCCTGGGCCGGCACCCACAAAGATGACATGCCCATTGCACACAGTGCTGCCAGGCTCTTTTCCAAGAGGCGAGTAAGTAACATGACCGTTTGAAGTAAGGAGGCTTTTCATCAAACACCTTGGATTTTCCCTCTCAGCATAACGAAGCAACTCAAGGGAGTGTGCAAATTGTTGCAATTATTTCATCAGACAGGTCGTAATCAGGTATCCTTATAAAACTTAACTGCGTCGAATCTTCGTTGAAAGCTGGTCGTTAGTTAACGGGCTCTTTTAGGCTATTCGTAAGGTCTGTTAAGATTCAACAGTAGGGGCGTTGTTGTATTCTCTGTGTAATTGTAGGAAGCATGTCAGGAAAAACTGAAGAAACACAAGCAGTTGGAATGCAGAGGGATGTCGGGGGTCTATCTCCGCCATCACCGGTCGAACGTAGCCGACTGACAAAATGCTTCACCACAGGGTCGGATAACCTGCGGAAAGGTAATTATGACTATGCGATTGAGTTATTTGGGAGTTGCGTCACGGGAGATCCAAGAAGTGCAATTTATCTACAAGGATTCTTGGAAGCCTTATCCAAAAAGTTTAAGGGAAAGAAAAAAGGTGGGCTCGCGTCTCTGTTTTCTGCCGGAAGTCGGGGTAGCTTGAAGCGTCTCCTCGCCAGTGGAAAGACGAGAGAAGCTATCAAGACAGGTCTTGACGTCCTTAAGAAGGATCCGTTTGACACTGCATGTATTCTGAGTCTGGCGGAGGCCTGTGGTTCAGTGAATTATCTTGATACGCAGGGGCTTTTTCTACGTCAAGCACTTGACGTAGCGCCAAAAGACATTGCAGTAAACAAGCACTGCGCGAATTATAAGGAACGCCTCGGTGAGTACGATCAAGCAATATCCTGCTGGCAGCGGCTTGCAGGAACCAAAAGTGTGCGGGAAGAAGCTGAGCAAGAGATTGCACGACTCAGTGTAGAAAAAACTCTAAGAAAACAAGCAGATCGTGGAGTGAGTTCCAAAGAAGAAAGTGGTGCAACACTATTGGAGCAACTGCAGAAAAAATTAGCTAATTCACCGACTGATCATGAGACTGCCTTTGAGTTAGCCGATTTACTCGAACGAGAAGCTTCCATCGAAGAAGCCGAAAAAGTGCTTGTTGACGCCTTAGCGGCATCAGGAAATGACTTAAAAGTTCGAGAGCATCTTGAAGACAGACAAATTCGATGGTCAAAACGTAGAGTTATGCTTGCAGAAAAGCAGGTGCAAATCACAGATAGTGAAGCAACTAGAGAAACATTAGATCGATTAAGAACAGTTCTCGTGAAACAAGAAATTGATATTTTTGCTGCACGAGTAGAAAGATATCCAGATAATGTTAGTTGGAAGTTTGAGCTTGCTATACGACTAAAAACTGCTGGAAGCCCTGCCGAAGCAATTAAATATTTCCAGGCAGTGCAGGTCGACTCACGTCGCCGCGGAGCGGTAGCTCTTGAACTAGGGGAATGTTTTCAGAAAATTAAGCAGTATCCCTTAGCCATGAGGAATTATCAGACGGCAGTAGAAAGCTTGGGAGACCGAGAGATTGATTTGCAGAAAAGAGCATTATACCGAGCAGGAGTTTTAGCTGCGGCTATGAAAGATAGGGACGCAGCTTTGAAGTTTCTTTCGAATCTTGCTGAGATTGATTTTGGGTACCGCGATGTGGCACAGCGTCTCGAAAAATTGAATTCAGAAGATGCTTGAAGGATCAGTTTTTAGTCTGCAAATTCCGGAAACCCTCGGATTGGGCTTGTTTTGTCTGGGTACTGGCGGAATTGCGTTCTGTCGGTTATTTTTAGTGTTCAAATAGTCCATCGAGATCCTGCTCCTAATCAAGTCGAGGAATGACAGACATGCCTCATTCGGCAAGTGCAAAAAAACGATTGCGTCAAAATGTTCGAAGTCGTGATCGTAATAGGGCTGTGAAGTCAGAAATGAAAACAGCAATCCGCAAAGTACTTGAGGCAATCTCCGAGAAAGATGTTGTTGCCGCCAAGAGTCTATTCCACTCTGTTGCTAAGAAGGCCGACCGAGCGGCGACGGCGAAGACAATTCACAAAAATAAAGCAGCCAGAATCAAATCGAGGCTCTGTGCCCGAATTGTGGCAGCACAATCAGCGACAGACTGAAGACAGGCCGCAAGTGCTAAGTGAAGCCGGATGATTTTAAATCATCGTACCCCAGTCAACATGTTGACTGTCAAACACAGGGCCTTCGATACAAGTTCTTTTGTAGTCCCAGTTGCCTTTCTGATCGATAATGGGTGCAACGCAACTGAAGCAAATTCCAATTCCACAGGCCATTGGTGTCTCTAGTGAGACTTGGCACTTGAACGATCGGTCTGCTGTCCACTTTGCGACAGCGGCCATCATTCCTTCAGGTCCGCAGCATGCGATGGCAGGCTGTGCAGTTGCCTCGAACGCATTTTCTTTATCCATGTTATCAAGAAGATCGATAACCGTGCCATGAAAGCCCTTTGATCCATCAAGTGTCGCTAGGCTGAGTTGCATGCCATGATTCACAAAGTCTTCAGTGTGTCCGAATAAATCGGCGTGTCGCGCGCCCCAGCAGAACGTGACATGGCCTGAAGGAACTTTAGCTAAGAAATCACGGCCGAGCATGAGAAGTGCAGTCTGTCCGATACCACCAGCCACAAGAACAAGATGCTTCACAGCTGGAGTTTCAAAACCGTTACCAAGAGGCCCCCAGAGCGAGATACAGTCACCTGGACGCAAGTTCGTTAAGGCAGTTGTAAATTTACCGCCGACTGCATAGACGAAATCAACAAATTTTTGATTCCTCTGGTGAATCGGTGACGATGAAGGTGTTGGTTGCCAATGGTCAAGTTTTTGGTCATCCGCGAACACGTCATACACAGCGAGAGGTCGGGCAAGAAGTGGGTCGTTCTGATTGGCGAGACGGACCATTGCAAATTGCCCGGGGCAAGCCGTCTTAGCAAGGTGGGGGCAGACAATACGAATCCGCCATGTCGCTTCAGCAATTTGCTTGTGAGCAATGATTTCAGCTTGCTGATAGACGGTTGTGCATGAGGGGCTTGGATGTGAAAGGTTCATAGTGCTTTTGTTACCTGATGTAAAAACTCGACTAACATCCTTTTTATTTTAAACACTGCTCTAGCGAGCCCGTTTTCTCCATGAAGAGGCTTTCCCGGGGCGTTTGGGGCGTCGGTTGCCGGCTTGTCCACCAGGCCGCGGCCCTGCTGGGGCATTAAAATTTTCGCGGTTTGTTCGTGACCTACCGCCGTATGTTCTTTTGGGGGCATTTGTTCGTGGTCTCTGAGCACGATTTTCACCTACTGCAGCGGTGGCAGCCTGCCGTAACCTCTCAATCTCTTCCCAGCTAAGTTTTCGCCATTGACCAGGAAGAAGATTTCCAAGGGTCAGATCACCGACTGCTATCCGCTTAAGTTGTTGTACTTTATGACCCAGAGATGCCAGCATTCTTCGAATCTCTCGATTGCGTCCCTCGTCAAGAACCATCTCAAGGACGGTGCTTTGCTTGTGCTGAGAACGGACAGAGACCCTCTTGGCTTGCACGGTCGCCTCTGCGAGGCTGACGCCCTGCCGGAGTGATTCAACAGTCTCTGCTGTTGGGATGCCTGCAATTTGAACCAGGTATTTTTTTTCAACACCATATCTTGGATGAGTGAGAAGATTTCCAAGTTCACCATCGTTCGTAACAAGAATAAGACCCTCACTTGCTCGGTCAAGCCGCCCAACGGGAAATAACCGTTGATCTGCCGGAACAAGGTCAATCACTCGTGGACGACCAGATGGGTCGTAGTTCGTTGTCACAACACCAACCGGCTTGTTCAGCAGATATACAGTACGACGAGGGTTGGGTAGTCGTTCACCATCGACACGGATTTGTTGTCGGACTGGATCAACTTTCGATCCAAGGGTCGTAACAATCTCATGATCAACTTCTACCCGGCCTGATGTAATGAGTTCTTCGCATGAGCGGCGGCTACCAAGGCCAGCAGCAGCAAGAACTTTTTGAAGCCGTTCAAGACCGTCGTCGACACCACCAGAATTTCGGTGTATCGAATGTCGGGCATAATTTGCTCCTGACCGAGGAGATGGCTTTCGTGCCAAGGGGCTACTGTGGGTCTGCCTTGCGGCTTTCGATGGACGTCGGGGTGGTTGAGGCACAGGAGAAATTTCCAGAGGAATGAATATTCCCCAAGGATACAGCATTCAGCTACCGAACGGGTGCCCACCAACGAGATCGTGTAACTTCTGGCACTGGATCCGCAAAATCACGAGGGCGAGCCCCATCCATGAGGGGCAATCTCAAAACAGATGGCGCGATATCATCTTGTAAATACGGGTCAAAACGGACCGCTCGACGTTGCTGTTGTTTCGCCGGACCTGGCTGAGTCCAGTCCGGTCGTCCCAGTGCGGCACAGCCGGTACACGCAAAACCACAAATTATCACCATCGCTCGTGCAAGATGCATTTTGCTTACTCCAGAACAGTCACAGACGCAAAGCAGTTCATGATGAAGTCTAGGGACGCTCCTCGGTTTCCCAAAGATCGAAAATAAGGGGGTTTAGGTGACTTCGCTATTTTTTAGGTTTCGTTTGGTCGTGGGACGGTAATTCGGAGAAGATGTGGATTCTCTTGGCCGATCGAGAGGCATGACAGACTTTGTGATTGAAGGCTCGCTGGGAAAAGAGCACAGTCGCCTCTTGTCAGTGTTGGGAGATTCCATTCAGAAGGAAATTGTACCTCACCAGATAATACTGCAATAATTTCACAGCAATTGCCATCCGTGGACCATGTTGAGGACGGACGCACGTCGTCGAAGTAGAAATAGGAGCTTTTAACAAGACGGTGAACAACTGGGTCTGTTGTTAATTCTTTTTTGGCAAGAGTGACTGGCCCCGTAAATCGTGTTGCCGCAAGTCCCTCGTTGAGGTGAAGCGCCCTTGGTTTATTGTGTTTATCAATTCGGTTCCAGTCGAAAAGACGAAATGTGACATCGCTAGATTGTTGAATCTCAGCAATGACCAGACCGGATCCTATTGCGTGGACGGTGCCTGCAGGAATGAATATACAGTCGCCTGCTTTCGGCTCGATGACATGAAGGACATCTTCACATTTTCCCGATGTGATTGCGTGCTGCAGTGCAATTTTGTCAATTCCATCACGTAATCCAGCATAGATTTTGCTTCTTGGTTCGGCTTCGACGACATACCAGGCTTCAGTCTTACCTCTATCGGGAGGAGTTCTTTTTGAAGCCTGTTCATCGTCTGGGTGAACCTGCACGGAGAGCACTTTGTGAGCGTCTAAAAATTTAAACAAAAGTGGAAAGGTGCTTGGTGCAGATATGCCTGTTATCGAAAAAGGGTCGTCTTGCATGAGGCCGCCAAGAGTTCGTCCTGCGAGAGGGCCATAGCGGACAATACTCTGATCGTCTCCACGATCAACAATTTCCCATGATTCCGCGTAGGGCCCAGGATGCTCTAATTCACGACCAAGCAAACTCTGGAAACGGCGTCCACCCCAGAGATATTGTCGGTAGATAGGGCTAAAAATCAGTGGTGTGATCATGATAAATCTCAGTAGAAAAAATAAAAAATTGCGATTGTGCTGGCATGAAAACAGTGCTCAAGGTTGCCCGTAGCCGTCGAGGATACGTCCGATACCAAAAAGACACACGGAGACGACTAGCACCATGAGCATCTGCCCAAGCGAGATGACATCGTTCAGTTCAAGGATTATTGCAAATGCCGGAAAAATGAGTCCAAGGCGTTGGCTGATTTGTCCAATGAGTCGCATTTTGATGCACTTTTTTGAATTTGTAGGAACGGGTGAATCGAATGTACTCGTCTGAGAATACTTCGGTGATATTAAAACATCCGTTTTTTACGGTAGGGGCTTGTGTCGTGTCGCTGTCCGGCAATACTGCAGAACACATCAGAACAGTACGTTTATTTTAGATCAAGGAGTCTCCTATGACGAACCATCGCTCGAATGCAGTTACTTTTAAAGGCAATCCGCTAACACTTGTTGGTGAAGAATTGGTGCTTGGAGCGAAGGCCCCGGATTTTGATCTTGTCTGCTATGGTTCGGATGGAATGCAGCATATAAAGCGAGACGATTTTCATGGGAAGCCATTAATTGTGAGCGTTGTACCGTCCCTTGACACCCCAGTGTGTCAAATTCAAACAAAAACGTTTAATTCACGAGTTGCGTCTTTGGGTGACAAAATAGGTGCACTTACCGTGAGCCTTGATTTGCCATTTGCCATGAATCGTTTTTGTGGTGCCGAATCGATAGAGTCGATGAAAAACGGCAGCGATTATATGGATCGCAGTTTTGGGCAGAATTGGGGCGTGCTCATCGATGAACTAAAAATTCTTGCGAGAGCAGTATTTGTCCTCGATAGCGAGGGCGTCATTCAGTACGTCGAAATCGTCCCGGAGGTTGCAGATGAGCCTGACTACGAGGCAGCAGCAGCGGCAGTGCAAAAATTGCTAGCCTAGTAATTACTAGCCTAGTTTTCCAGAATGCCTCGCATGTCCTGTTTAGCATGGGCGAGAGCTTCTGGCAGTTTTGCTGAAAGCTTACCGCCTGCTTGTGCAAGGTCTGGACGTCCGCCACCTCGCCCTCCAACGAGCGAAGCCGGTTCGCGTATCCACGTGCCTGCGGAAATGCCCCTGGATTCAACTTCACGGCTAATGCCAGCAACAAGAGTAACTTTGCCAGCCTCTGTGCTCCCGAGAAGCACAGCCACAGGGCTCGCTTTTCGACGGAGTTGGTCGATGCAATGACGCATTGCTGCTGCATCACATCCTTTCGCATCTGCTACCACAATTCGCACCCCATCGACTTCCTCAGCTGATTTTAACAGTTCGTCGATAGAAAACTCGGATTGCTGAGTTGTAGCCTGGCGTTTGAGTGTTTTCAATTCTTTCATCAGAACTTGGAGTTTTTTTGGTAGGTCAGGCACTGGAACCTTAAGGGAATTTGCTGAATCAGTCAGGGTTGCTTCAGTCTGTCGAAATCGCTCAAGAGCTCGCTGGCCAGTGACCGCAATGACTCGACGTGTGCCTGCTGAAACGCTTTCTTCGTTTATGATTTTGACGAGACCAATTTCACCAGTGTTATTTACATGAGTTCCCCCACATAATTCTCTGCTGATTCCATCGATAGAGACCATGCGGACGATGTCAGGATACTTTTCACCAAACAGCATCATTGCTCCAGCGTGTCTGGCCTCTTCTAGCGGTAAGAGACTTGCCGCTACTGGTGCTGCCGCGAGCACATTTTCATTGACCATTGCTTCAATTTGCTGAAGGGTTTGGTGATCGACGGCGGAAGCATGACTAAAGTCGAAACGGAGTAAATCAGCATCAACTTTGGAGCCTTGCTGCACAGCGTGTGTGCCAAGAAAGTGTTGCAAGGCAGCATGAACAAGGTGTGTTGCTGAATGTGCACGCCGAATGGCTTTCCGTCGACGTTCATCTACGATTGCCGAGATCTCTTGTCCGAGTTCGATCGCACCTGTGCGTAGAACGCCACAATGTAGAAAAAAACCGCCTTCTTTCTTGGTTTTTAGAACCTCAAATGTGCCTTGTGGTCCCGTGAGCCATCCAATATCTCCCACCTGCCCTCCAGATTCACCGTAGAAACTAGTTTTGTCTAGAATAATTGTCACAAGTTGCTGTGCTTCGGAATCTTCGTTTACGACATTATTTTCTGCGAGTGATTCGCAAAGCCGGTCCTGTGCGATGATTCCAACAATTTTACTTGTTGTTTGCAGGGATTCGTAGCCCAAGAATTCTGAACCATGCATTGCTTTTTTAAGCGCATCAAGTGGTCCGGAGGTAAAAACTTCAACGCGTGTTCCAGCGCCTGATTTCTTTCCGTGTGCTTCCATGGCCTCTCGAAAACCGTTCCAGTCGAATGCACAATTTCGCTCAGCTGCGAGTGTTTCAAGAAGTTCTGGAGGGAAGCCATACGTAGTGTAGAGTTCGGCGGCGTCCTCTCCGCCGACAAGGCCACCGCCGGATGAATGGATGCCTTCGAAGAGTTTGTTGATTCTTGTGAGACCTCCACCGATAGTTGCGAGGAAAGACTCTTCTTCTCGCTTAATCACGTTCGTCACGTGCTCAACGGTTTCGGCTAACTCAGGGTAGGAGTGCTTCATTTGAGATGCAACGGCTGGAGGAAGCGTGTGAAGGAATGGGTCTCGCATACCCATCTGCCAGCCATCAAGCACCGCTCGTCGTAGGAGACGTTTTACAACATACTTTTCTTCATTATTGCCCGGCAGGACATTTTCGTGAATCGCAAACGTACATGCTCGAATATGGTCAGTAATCCGGCGTATTCGGCGGCCATTGTCGTCACCGGCGATATAGTTTTGCTTGCAGGTATCAGCAACAGTTTCTACGAGCGGTAAAAGGATGTCGATATGGAAATTGCTGTCGACCCCTTGAAGCATTGCACATGTGCGTTCCAGCCCCATGCCTGTATCGATATTCCGACTCGGAAGTGGTCTGAGGTTATCCGGTGGATCACCAATTCGGTTGTGTTGGGTGAAAACAAGATTCCATATCTCGACCTCACTGCCGTTTGGCATCTGGTAGAAAACTTCGCTGCAAGGGCCGCAGACGCCATCAGGACCTTGTGAGGGAGCACTTGCAGGCCAAAAGTTGTCGTCTTCGCCCATTTTGGTAATACGATTTGATGGTACCCCAACTTCATCAGACCAGATGCAATAGGCTTCGTTGTCATCTTCATAGACTGTTATGGAGAGTTTTTCTGGATCAATATTCAGCCAATCGCGGCTTGTGAGAAATTCCCAGGCCCAAAGAATCGCCTCTCGCTTGAAATAATCACCGAAGCTGAAATTTCCCAACATTTCAAAAAAAGTATGATGCCGTGGCGTTCGGCCCACATTTTCAATGTCTCCTGTCCGCAAGCACTTTTGGCACGATGTTGCCCGAGTGTAGTCGAGCTTACATTTCCCAAGGAAATGATCCTTGAACTGATTCATGCCAGCTGGTGTGAATAACACGGAAGGATCCCACCGCGGAACAAGCACATCGCTTGGCCTGCGAGTACAACCTTTTGTTTCAAAAAAGGTGAGGTACGCTTCTCTGAGATCGTCTGCCTTCATCGGTTTCCTTTGCTCCGGAATATAACGGGCTTATGGGAGATATGACGCACTATACATGCTCTTGGTGTGTGATACAGGCCAGTTATTTCTACTCGCCTGCTAGCGATAGCCTTCGCTGACGGTGTGAATCTACTCTGCTTTTCGCACTGAAAAACCCCCTCAAGAGCCAGAGTCTCTTGAGGGGGCAAATAGATCACGAGCTTTTCTCAGAAAGCATTTGAGTGATTGGCGATAAAGAGGCTTTACGAATCTACCTTCGACTCAGTTTTAGCCTTTGCTTCGGGTTCAGCCTTTGCTTCGGGTTCAACCTTTGCTTCGGGTTCAACTTCTACGAGTGGTTCTCGGCTTAAGACAATTTTTTCTCGTATTTCTTCAGCAATATCTGGATTTTCCTTGAGGTAGAGCCTTGCTTTCTCCCTCCCCTGCCCTAGATGTGAATCATTATAGCGAATCCAGGTTCCTGATTTTTCAATCAGTTTTGCGGCCAGGCCGAGATCAATGAGATCTCCTTCTGCACTTATGCCGTCAGAATGCATCATGTCGAACTCGGCGATGCGGAAAGGTGGAGCAACCTTATTCTTGACAATTTTCGCGCGAACACGTTGCCCCACAACCTCTTCTCCATCTTTGAGTGCTCCGATTCGTCGAACATCTACTCGGCATGAAGAATAGAATTTTAATGCCCGGCCACCTGGAGTCGTTTCAGGGCTGCCGAACATCACACCAATCTTCTCACGTATCTGATTGATGAAGATCACACATGTTTTGCTTTTTGCGATCGCACCCGTAAGTTTTCTCATCGCTTGACTCATGAGACGTGCTTGAAGCCCAACAAATGAATCACCAATTTCACCATCGAGTTCTTTTTGGGGCACAAGAGCAGCAACAGAATCAATGACGATGACGTCGACGGCATTTGATTTGATAAGCAGTTCTGTAATATTCATCGCTTCCTCACCACTTGCTGGCTGACTGACGAGGAGGGTTTCAAGTGTGATCCCCAGTTTTTTTGCCCAGCTTGGATCGAGTGCATGTTCGGCGTCAATAAAAGCTGCAACACCACCGTTTTTCTGAGCAGCGGCCACAGCATGAAGAGCGAGCGTAGTCTTGCCGCTCGACTCAGGACCAAAGACTTCAATGATGCGACCACGCGGAAAGCCATTTCCACCGAGTGCTATGTCGACAGAGAGGCTTCCACTTGGAATTCCAGGAACAACAGTTGTTGAATCAGTCCCAAGTGGCATGATAGAGCCTTGTCCAAACTCTTTCTCAATTTGTGCAAGAGCCGTCTTCAGTATTGGATTGCCATCGATAAATGAATCAGTTGCCTTTGTGGAGTTCTTTTTCTTTGTGGAGCGACTATTTGTTTGCGGTGCTCCGGCCTTCTCTTTCGCTTGCTTTGTCTTAGCCATACGGGCTGACGCTCCTTCTTTATAAGATGACGACTCAGTTTTTATTTTAGGGGTTTGTTTTATCGCGCTGATCATTGCCGATTCCTTTCAACGATTCATTCTGCGCGAATGCTGGAACGACAAGAAGCATTGAAATCAAAGTGTGACGAATTCCTCGAAAAACGGCTACGTCGCAGTGGTCAAATTTTGGATCAATACAATAATGCGTCTGCATTCACGTGTCTGGACAAGCGAAGGGGCACTCGCCGCAACGCACGATCACTCCCACACGATGGAGGTGAACATGCGTATAGTATCGGCAAATCTTCGTCTTAGCAAGTGAAAAAACATCGGTTGTGGAGTCAGATTGAATGCCATGCCTTATCGAGGGCCGTACAATCGTCAGAAAGTCAGCATTTGTCGATACTCTTTGAACCTTTGGTCTACAAGAGAGCGATCGAGTTTTTCGAGCCGACCAAGGCTGAAGTCCTCAACAGTAAAGCTTGCTGTGACAGTCCCGTAAGCAAGGGCTTCCTTTAAAGCCTGAGGATCGAATCGTCCGAGGGAGGCTAGGTGGCCCATCATGCCGCCTGCAAAACTGTCTCCCGCACCAGTTGGATCAAGTACTTTCTCAGTTGGGAAAGCAGGCATGACGTACATTTCATGCTCACTGAAGAACATGGCACCATGTTCTCCCTTTTTTATAACAACAAATTTTGGCCCCATTGCCCGTATTGCGTGACCTGCCCGTACGAGGTTTTCATCCTCTGCGAGCAGTTTGGCTTCAGCGTCATTAAGAACAAGTCCATCAATTTTAGTCAATAATTCATTCAGTTCGTCCCTTTGGATATTGATCCATAGGTCCATGGTGTCGGCAACAGTTAGCTCTGCATTTTTAGCCTGCTTGAGAACATCGAGTTGTACTGCAGGTGAGGCATTACCAAGGAAAAGAAATCGACAATCTTGGTGCGTCGGTCCTAACTTTGGCTGAAATTCATCAAGCACATTGAGATGCACTTCGATGGTTTCTCGGTCATTCATGTTCGGAAGGTAGCGTCCTCGCCACCGAAATGTTTTACCGCCAGGAATGATTTGAAGCCCTGATGTATCGATTCCCTTGCGCTCAAGCAAAGCCGTATGCTCTTCTGGCCAGTCTTCACCAACCGCACCAATCATACGAACTGGAGAGAAGAAGCTGGCTGCATATGAAAAAAATACAGCTGATCCCCCAAGAACATCATCCCGCTTATCAGTTGGGGTTTCGATACAATCAAAGGCTACGCTTCCAACCACAAGCAGAGGCATTCATATCTCCTTCGTGAGCAAAGTACTAGAAAAATTCAGCGTGAGTTTCTTTTGGAACACAAATCTGAAACTAAACTCTACCTGTTTCTTACATCATGCGCCTAGGAAGCACTTTTAGCCACAGAGTTCGAGAGCATTGCGGAGTCGTTCAAGAGATTTTTCACGACCAAGAATAACGAGACAGTCGTAGAGCCCGGGCCCGACGGTCGTTCCTGTCACGGCGACACGCACCGCATGAATAAGATCCCCTACTTTTTTGTTGGCAGTTTCGACCACAGACTTGAGGGCAGGTTCAAGAGTTTCAGCGTGGAATGGCTCGGCAACTGCAACATGCTCAATAAATTGCTGAAGAAGAGCTGCAGTTCCTGGTTTAGATAGTCGCTTGGCTACCGCTGCTGGATCTAATGTCAACTTCTCGACAAGAAAAAATGTGGCGTAGGTCAGAATGTCTCCAGCAACTTTGAGACGATCCCCAGAAGCTTCAATAATTTGAAAAACAAAGTCTTTCATTTCATTGGAAATGGGCTCAGAGATCAGGCCAGATTTGGTGAGAAACGGTGCCATAAGCTCGAATTTTTCAGCCGTCGAAAGCTGCTGCATGTAGTGGTCCTGAACAGTCCATAATTTCTTTGGATCAAAACTTGCTGGAGAACTGTTCACTCGCTCAAGGGAAAAGTTCTCTATGAGTTGGCTGCGAGTGAAAAATTCTGTGTGATCATCAAGAGACCATCCGAGTAGCGTGAGATAATTGTCAATGGCCCAAGGAAGGTAGCCAACATCTCGGTAAAAATCGACAATGACAGGGTTAAAGGTATCGGATTCGGGCTCAAGTCCAATCTGCTGCGCAATCCTCATGCCATGCTCATTGACCTGCGCAAAGTCGCGATTTTTCAGGTATTTGTCTAATTTGCGTTTGCTGAGTTTTGTGCGGCTTCCTGGTTCTGCAACAAGCGGGAGGTGTGCAAAAGTTGGCAGCTTATAGCCGAGACTTTCAGCAATAAAAGCTTGTCGCGGTGTATTCGAAAGATGTTCTTCTGCTCGGATGACATGACTAATTTCCATGTCGTGGTCATCTACAACAGTCGCAAGGTGATAGAGGCATGAGCCGTCGGCTCGCTGTATGACGTGGTCTTGTTCTCTTTCCCAGGCGAAGGTTACTTCACCGCGTACTTTGTCATCAATGACGAGCTGCCCTTCTCGTGGCATCTTGAGTCGAACAACAGCCCGGCGACCCTCTGTCTCGAAGCGTGCTGCAGTTTCTTTATCAAATGCAGCAAATCTGCGGCTGTAAAGGAAAGGACGACCTGCTGCCTGTGCCTCTTTGCGTTCCGCATCAAGTTCCTGAGGAGTTGCGAAATCTCGATATGCAGAGCCAGTATCGAGGAGACATTTTGCTGCTGCTGCGTACCGATCGGCACGTTGAGACTGAAAATAGGGGCCGTGATCCCCTTCGGCGCCCGGTCCCTCGTCCCACGTTATCCCAAGCCATTGGAGACCCTCAAGAATTGGCTCCAGAGCAGTTTCAAGATTTCGTATGTTATCAGTATCGTCGATCCGCAAAATGAATGCGCCACCGTGGCGTTTCGCGAAAAGCCAATTGAATAGTGCCGTTCGGACACCACCGATGTGAAGAAAGCCAGTAGGGCTTGGGGCAAAACGAGTTCGTACTGTCACAGGAAACCTCCATTAGCACTATCGGGAAACGTGAGCCTTTCGTCAAAGGGCTACTAAGCAGCCCGCCCGTTCCTTGACAGTTTGCGAAGTCTGCGTCGTTCGGCTTTCGATAGTCGGCGTTGTAAAGGAGATTCATTGTCACTCGAATGGGTTTCATCATAGATCTCATCATTGTGAGTCGCTGAGGGTTGATCATTCGTTGCATTCATTGGAATCTCTTCGAAGTCAATGGCTGTCGAAACGGAATGCCCCGGTGTTTTCGTGGCGGAGTGTATCACTGGGGAACTGAAAGACGTATGGTTCTTCTGGGGCGATACAGTTTTTTTTTGTTTGCAGAGGCCATCTATTTCTCGGAGGCTTCCCCGGACTGTAAGAAGCATTGCAAACAACATAAACCCACTGCCAATGAGCCAGGTGGCATTCGATATAAGAAGGAGGCGTGGTTCAGTTGTCGAAAACCAAATGCACATCGTTGACGCACACCAAAAGAGAAGCCCCGGTGTGACTGCCAGGATAGGAAGAATTTTTTCGCGAAGCCTACAGAGTGTTCCGGAAATAGTTATGAATGAATACAGTGAGCCGAGTGTGACCCACCAGCCGAGCCCCTGCGGTCCGAAAGGGGTTTCAGTCACTTGGAGCATGGCTAATGCCACTGCCGGTCCGATTGGTACCGTTGTCGCTAGAGAAGCGATGATCCAAAGTGCTGCGAGTGCACCCCATGGTCGAAAGCCGGGTCGTGTTGCGTCGCGGCGATTGCGGTGGATCGATCGCAGAATCAGTGTTACTCCAGTTGCGAGCAAGAGAGATGTTTGCGTGAACCAGCCTGCTAGATGGGCCTGTCCTTGAAGACCAATGCCTCCACGAAGAATGTCAACACTCTGGCTATACTCACCGCCAGCCGGTAAAAAATCATAGGCGGTAAATTCCCGGCCCAAACATGGAATAATTGCCAGAGAGGTTACGCAGATCTGGATCGCCGCAACAGCAAACAAGGCCGCCGGTCGAGTTGGTACAAAAGAAACCAGGTGCCTGTAAAGAGGAGAGAGAACCTCAGATGCGTTCGTATGGGCGATCCTATTCGACTGTTGCGACGATATCTTGTCGGCTGCAATAGACGTGCTCGGTCGCTTTGTTCGACTGCGACCGAATAGGCGGATCACGGGTTGGCTCCTCACAGAAGTGATGGTACGTAACGGTTTAAACTCTCATGAAACTGTCGGTTTTTTCCGGCCTGAGCCCTGAGATTCCATGGTTTCAACATGGCTCCCTGCCTGATCGTTTTTCTTCGCCTGATCGTCAGAGTTTCAAAGTAATGTGACTTCTGGGTGGCGTTTGCCCATGAGTCGCAACTTAGGTAGCATCATGGATCCTTGTGATTCAGATTTGACTGTCCCATTCCTTGCTTTACGCGGAGACGTATATACATGGCCTACACGCTTCCCTCACTGCCCTACTCCTTTGACGCACTTGAGCCTCATATTGACGCTCGCACAATGGAAATTCACCATGACAAGCACCATGCCGCATATGTGGCAAATGTGAATAAAGCACTCGAGGGCAGTCCTTTGGCAGAATTGCCCATAGAGAAACTCATCGGTGACCTCGAGCAAGTGCCGGAAGCAATTCGCGGTGCTGTACGAAATAATGGTGGCGGACATGCCAACCATTCACTTTTCTGGGAGTCCTTGGGAAGTGGTAAAGGTGGTGAGCCGTCGGGAGAACTTGGGCAGGCAATTACTTCAGTTTTTGGGAGTTATACAAATTTTCAGGATGCTTTTTCAAAAGCAGCAATGACACGTTTTGGTAGCGGCTGGTCTTGGTTGTCAGTGAATCCTCAGGGGCAGGTCCTCGTGGAGAGCACTGCAAATCAAGACAGTCCGATCATGCATGGTAATTCACCACTGCTTGGGGTCGATGTTTGGGAGCACGCGTATTATTTGCTGTACCAAAACCGACGGGCTGACTATCTCAAGGCATTCTTTAGTGTTGTTGATTGGGATGTTGTAGCGAGTCGTTTTGCAGCAGCCAAGTAGCCCCCAGTCTCTAGCTCTTCCCTATTTTGTAACATTCATCTGCCGTATCACGATCCCTTCGTGGTGCGGCAGTTTTTTTTACATGGAAGAGATTTTGGGTAAAGGATGGCGTTGACAGCCAGCCGATACAAAGCTTATTCCCTGCCTGACCAGACTATTTAGCCAACTGCTGTTTTGGAGACGTTTCCATGCCTTTGATTACCCGGATTAAACTCCATCGTTGGAGCCCTGTATTGGGCGCTGTTGAGTTGTCCTGTTTTATCCTGCTTGTCGCATGCGGAAGTGGTTGTAAGAGTGGTTCATCGATGGGTAGCTCATGGGGATCCTTTGGCATGGGTGGACCTGACCCAGCAACGCTCGCTGAGGCACCAGCTTTTGACGGGGACACAACAAAACCATCGTCAAACGCGCAACCTTATCCAACAACATCCACGCCTGAAAGCTATGCTTTACAGCCCGGTCAGGAAACAGCGCTGGTCGCTGCAGCGGCTCCCTCTCAGTCTCCGGTAACATATGGTTCAACGCCGCCTGCTGCTGTTGATCCAATCACTCCGTCACCGAATGTAGTTGCATCGACGTCACCGCAGGCACAGGTAGGGCCTTACCAGGCTGTGCCGGCAGCAGTTTCTCCAGCAGCGGTTTCTGGTGTATCTGACACATTGGCAAGTCAGACTCGTAGCGGGCCTCCGGTAGCAAGTCCGGCAAGCCGATTTAGTGGTTCGCCAGCAGGCAATGCTCCACCTCTGGCAAATAATGCTCCGAGTGGTCGTTTTTCAAGTTTAGGTGATCAGCGGGTAGCAGGTCTTCAGTCTTCAGCCAGTGTGGCTGGTAGCCGATTTAGTAGTCCTCCTGCAATGAATTCTCCTGCGGCACCAGCATTTTCAGGTGCGACGGCTGCCGCTCATGGCGAAGGAAGTCGGTATTCAGATACGTCTCACGTATCTTCTGAGCAGTCGGCAACATCATTTCAGGAAACAGCTTCGACTACTCAGCAGAGTGTGTCTGCAACAACTGCTGTAGGAGAGGCACCGTCAGTTTCACCGAATGTTGGTTCGTCACTGCAGTCGCCAATGCACTCTCCACCAGTTCCTCCAACGTCGCGTCGACCTGATCCAGGATACAGGCCAGGTGGTACCTCGAGTTATCAGCCAGCCAGTCCAATTATCGTTCGTTCACCAGGTTCAGATCAGCAATTAGATAGCTTGGAGAGGCAGTCAGAATCGGGTCAGAATATTACGCCAGCCTCATTCGAAGCTCAGCTTGGTAGTCCACAAATTCCATTCCAAACGAATAAGTAGTCTGTGCTTCATTATCAAAATCGAACGTTTCTTGTTTCCAACTACCATCCCATAACCATATTTGATTCAATGACTTTTCTGGCTCGTTCCAGATCATCACCAGTTGCATTCATGTAAAGGCGAATGGCATGAAGCTTGTCACCAGATGCACGGGAGAGACAATCCCTCGCAGTGTTACTTGGTAGAAGGGGTTGAGTCTCTTTCGTTTCAGAAATGATTCCTAATGCGGATTTTGATACGACCCAAGTATCACGCGGGCGACGAGTAAGTCGGAGTATTTTTTCTTGAGGATAGGCTTCAGCAACGACAGCCGAGGCAGAATTCTCGTCTTCAGCCCAAGAAATAATGATGTGTGCTTCGGTTTCGATCTCAAACAGTGGCATTGATACAACTCCTCTCATGAAACAAATTCAAATTATCTTACCCCCATCCATTTAGTTTGTACAAAGTCGGCGTGTGTAGGCTGCTTATGAACTCCTTCTGGGGACGAGAAGGTGGATGACTCAATGGAATGCTCTGGAGCGAGGCCAATGTAGAGATCAGAGCGTATTGCAGCCACATTTCTCTTGAGAGGGCACGAAGACACATTCGCCATGAAGGTTCGTGCTATCGGTTCTCAATCTTTTTCTTCGGAAAAGACGGTGACCTCTTTCTGCATCAGCTTTTCTGTTATATTCTACAAATCGCGCGAGGCATTTTCGCTTTGGATTCCCTATCTTCTTGTATGGGGGAATTGAAGGGGGTGTAGCTCAGTTGGTTATAGCGCCAGCCTGTCACGCTGGAGGCCGCCGGTTCGAGTCCGGTCACCCTCGCTTGTTGTTTTTGAACGTTACGAGCGTTCAGTTTTTCT
>PKCL01000390.1 GCA_002862165.1 Planctomycetaceae bacterium | reverse complement strand
CTTACCGCTGCCTTTGATCCATTTTCGATGTACATTCGTCGGTCCAAACCAGTAGCAAAAAGGCTGGTTCTTGTCACAGTTGTCAAGCAGATCACGGAAGTTGCCGCGTACCTCGTTCAGAATCGTTCGTTTCGCAGTCTCCCGAGGCGTTCCCTTACTGATGAGCTTTGTTACGGTTTGAGAGAATTGATTTATCCGACCGCCGTTTTTGCCAAAGCTTTCATCTTGTGTGAATGGTGAATTCGCCGGAGTACCGGGACTCCAGACCTTATGGGAGTAGCCGACGCAGTAGCCTTGCTCTCGAAGGAGCGGCGGAAAACTCGGGATCGAACTGTCATAGACAGCACCTCGTAATATTGAACCAGTTCCCGTTTGCCAAAAATGGCTACCTGTAAGTAACGCGCTACGACATGGGGTGCACGATGGCGCACTCACGTGTGCGTTTCGAAAAAGGACACCACGACTAGCAACCTTGTCGAAATTTGGTGTTTGGACGACGTCGTTGACACTACCGGCTCCGTCAATCTTTGAAAGAACCGAGGCATGTCGGCCCCAGTCATCAGCGAACAGAAATAAAATATTCGGTCGTTCTTCAGTATTATCCTCGACAGCCCACCCGGGGTTTGCACGACAGGTAATGGTCAGAATGAAAAGAACGAAAACTTTTTGTAGTGCCTTGAGGGCATTGAGATATTTTCTTTTGGAGAGGACCATACCATGTATTTCAAAGTTATAATAAAAAAGAGTTCCCACCGAGCCTTCATTCTAATGTGCAAACTCAATAATTCTTACGATGTAACTGTGAGAAAAGGTGTGCTTCAAAAGCGTGCGTTAAATGTACAAAATTAGATCACATACGTACTAACCAACTAATTTTTTACTTATTGTCAGTTCTGGTGAGTTTGGTCGCACACCGCTCGTGATAAGAACGGATACAACACTTATAAGCAAAAAAATGTGGGCCGGGAGAGGAGTCGGTGGTACGAAACCAAGGGAAGCTAAAGTGTAACAGATGAACTTGGGTTTTCGATTACAAAGGACCCCGTTCACGTGCACGATCTTAATACGACAATACTTCAGCTTCTTGGTTTTGACCCCACGAAAATCACGTTTCGTCATCAAGGTCGAAACTATCGACTCACTGATGTCCATGGTGAGATTGTCCAAGACATTCTTATGTGATTTCGTAGTAGATCGCTTGTGACACGGTATGTGTGACGAACGTTTTTACGCAGATGGTGTCATTTGTTTCGCATTATGCAGTTGGAGTTGAGGCGGACTTGTACAAATACGGATTCATTGCTGGGTCGTTATACATCTTCATTTGCCGGAAGACCCGAAGCGGACGTTTTCCTGAAAAAATTTCTTGAAGCAGTCGGTCAAGGGCTGTGATGAGATGATCTCTCTGCTGATCAAGTATGACCATTTTCTCAGCAACTTTCTCACGGTGCTCCTGCGATGCGTCGGCTCGTTCGAGTTGTTCACGCATGTGGTAGCGGCGGAGTTCAAGAATTGAGAGCCGATCAATTGCAGAGCCAGGGGTTTCTGTGGCGGCTGATGCATCTTTAGCCGCCACAATGTTTTGCTGTGCAAGTTCTTGAATAAGCCAGTCATCAACTTTCTCAATAGCATCATTGCGTGCCTGATTGTATTTGTCGATTGCTCGTTTGACAGCAGCTATTTTTGTATCAGTAACGTCAGGGGACCTCGCAATATCTTCTTCATGCCATAAAAGAAAATTGAATTGATGAAGATCACAGACTTTACCGGCAAGTTCTGTTTCCGAATGGCCTGGGTCGACGTCGTGCCAATGAGCTACAAGGGTCTCGAGTATGCCGTCAGTATTGGAGCCAATTTCTGGAAGTGTAAGCGAGGGAAGCGACGGTGATGAATGAGCCACGATGAAACTCCGAGGGGAAATTGAAATAAGGAAGTTGTTATGCAGCTTCTTTGAGAATGAGACAAAGGTTTGAACCACCAAAACCGAACGAATTGCTTGCGGTAATATGAACCGGCAAGGAGATCGATTGATGAGGGACGTGTCGAAGGAGACAGTCTTCATCGGGATTATCGAGGTTGATGGTCGGTGGAATAATGTTGCGTTGTATTGCTACAAGGCATGCAAGTGCTTCGAAAGCCGCTGCAGCGCTAATGAGATGCCCGGACATGCTTTTTGTGGAACTTACCGGTATTGATTCAGCTACGGAACCAAATGCATCGCGGATGGCTCCGGCTTCAGCGGCATCACCTACAGAAGTACTTGCGGCGTGAGCATTCACGTAGTTCACATCTTGTGGAGATAGACGTGCATCAGCGAGTGCTTCAGTAATTGCACGAGACGCCTGGACTGGATCACTGCACGGTGTGACCATGTGTGAGGCGTCACTGGACATACCGATACCAGCTAATGCGCCATAGATCTTAGATTGACGGCTGAATGCTGAGTCATATCGTTCGAGTACAAAAAAAACACCACCCTCTCCCATTACAAAACCATCACGGTCTTGATCAAATGGACGAGAGGCTTTTTTTGGATCGTCTTCTCGTCTCGATAGTGCTCGAAGGTTATGAAATGCGGCAAGTGCAGTTGGGCTAAGGACATCACACCCACCAACAACGCAAGCATCTACCAGCCCGGTCTCAAGCCATGTTTTACCGAGTGCAAGGGCGTAACCACTGGAGGCGCAGGCAGCCGCAACTGTTGCTGCCGGGCCATGTATACCAAGTATTTGAGCGGCTCGATGGACAAGAGACGGCTGACGCTTTGCATGGAATACATCAAGGCCACCATCAAGGAAGTCGTGTTCCCAATCTTTGAGTTGTTCTGCTCCGATGCCTGCAATATATCCAATACGGTTTTTCTGATCGACCGTGCAAGAACTGGTTTGAATACCAGCGTCTGCAAGAGCAAGGGCAGAAGGTACAACAGTAAACTGTTCCAGGCGAGAAGATTTTTCAATGCACCACGATGAGGAGATGATGTTGTCGTCCGTTTCCACATCCACTGATTGAACTCGAGCAGCAGCATGTTCCTGTTGACGGGAAAATGTTCCGAAATCGTAGAAATCAATGCCGGACTGGCCAGCTTGTAAAGCATCTCCAATAGCATCGAATGAATTACCAAGCGGTGTTACGGCCCCAATTCCCGTAATGACGATCTGCGAGGATATTGAAACCATTAAGCAGCCTCCTTCTGGGCGACCGTTTCGTTTGATCTGCGAGCATCTTGCGAGGGTATGGGTGGTAAAATTTCTATTGCGCAACTGTTGGATACAGCTACAGTTGTGAAGTCACCATTTTCAAATCGTTCACAGAATTGTCTGAGTGGGGTATCTATCGGATGGTGACTGTGGGAATGGAAATCCTGCTGGGAAACAACATGTATGTGTGGGCACATGGTGTCAACGGAATGTGCCAGAGTAGGTCTCAATAAAAGAGTCAGTCCTCGGCAGAGGGGATCATTTGTGGCCTCGCCGTTCGTCCCGAGAGACGGTTGTTGATCCCAGCCAGTGCAAATGAGCCAGATACGCGAAGTTGGTGAAGTTGTCGCCAGCATTGGGGCTAAAGTGACCGAAAGCAACAAGCCCTCAGAGACACAGTGTGTTCCTCCGCCAACACCAAAGTTTGGACCATGCATCCCGAAGCCCACACTTGCCGCTGATGCGACTGAGTGCAGTGAGCACTGTGGAACAATATGAGGAGTTACCCCAACAGGGCCTTTATCACGAAGGCCTATCATTGTCCGTGCTGCAGCTGGCTGACCGGCTAAGCATGTAGCTGCAATGACAGCATCATTACTGATATCTGTATTTTTCTGTGTATCTGAAGCCATTGCTTTGAGAAGGGACCGCACGCCAATGACTGTTTGCTCGTCTGCATGCCGAAGAAAGCGGGTCGGCAGGGAGTACGACCCATGGGCATATTTTTCACGGGCCAATGTGGGAAACTCGCTTAGGTGTGCAGACACCGTTGCGCACGAATCAATCTGGCAATGAGCAGAAAGGTTAGCCGGTAAAGACGGTGCTTGATTCATGCCAATATGTGCAAACAAGGGGGAGTTGTGATGAGCAACTCGACAGGTACGCTGCGAATGACGACGCCTCGGTTCCTAGGCGGCGTTTCGTCCTTCCTTGACAGCGATTTTTTCTTCCAGTGTGTCGAGTATCTGGCCAACAGTCTTAATTTTTTCGAGGAGTTCGGTCTCGATTTGAATACCGAAGTGGCTTTCGATATGCAGAATAAGTCCTGCCATATCGAGTGAGTCGAGGCCAAGGCCCTCGTTCAGAGTTGTTGAATCTTCGAGAGCGTCGTAAGTTTCGCCGGTTTCTTTTTCGAGTAAGTCGAGAACAATTGCCGACAACTGCGTGCGTTCCATGATCAAGCAGATCCTCAGGGTGCAGGGACTCATTGAGCGAGTGACAGAAAGAAGAGTACTGACGCTCACTTGATACAGGACGATAGCGAATTATTTGGGTGGAGCGAAGGGCAAAATAGGTGTATTTCGTCGAAGAAATAGACAGAGAAAGAGAAATTTATAAGAAAATCGTATGTGAACTCTTTCTTTTATTTACCGATGCAAATCGTATGCTTTTGTAATTTCATGTGCTGGAAATAACATAAAGGTCGAGTAGGTGTGTCATGTGAAACCTACGGTTACTCATGGTTCGGTGTGGGTGCACGAAATTCATCGAAGTTGATCGATTGGAACCATTTAATTGTCTTTACGAGACCCTCTTCTAGAGAAACCTTCGGTTCCCAAGAAAGTTTTTGCTTCGCGAGTGTGATATCTGGTTGTCTTCGCACAGGGTCATCTGCTGGCAGCGGTTTTTTTATAATTTTTGATTTTGACTTTGTAAGTTTTATAATTATTTCCGCAAGTTGGAGTATTGTGAATTCGTGAGGGTTCCCAAGGTTCACAGGCCCGATGAAATTATCCGAGCCGTTCATCATTGCTATCATTCCTTCAATCAGATCATCTCGGTAGCAGAAACTACGTGTTTGCGAACCATCACCATAAATCGTGATATCCACATTCGTAAGAGCTTGCCTAATAAAGTTCGACACTACCCGACCATCGTACGGATGCATTCTTGGTCCATACGTGTTGAAGATACGTATAAGCCGAATGTTTACTCCGTGGGCGCGGTGATAGTCCATAAACAAAGTCTCTGCGGCTCGCTTCCCTTCGTCATAGCAGGCTCTAATCCCAATGGGATTCACTGACCCTCGATAATTCTCAGGCTGGGGGTGAACTTCTGGGTCTCCATATATTTCACTTGTAGAAGCCTGAAGTACCTTTGCTCGGCATCGTTTTGCCATGCCAAGAACGTTCATCGCACCAGATACAGAAGTTTTCATGGTCTTTATTGGATTGTATTGATAGTGACCCGGTGCTGCGGGGCAGGCAAGGTTATAAATCTCATCAACCTCAAGCCAAAATGGATGGATGATATCGTGTCGTAGTAGTTCAAAATTTGGAAGTTCAAGTAGGTGGGCGACATTCGTTTTTTGACTGGTAAAAAAGTTGTCAACACAAATGACATCATGACCACTCTCAACAAGCCGCTCACAAAGATAACTACCGAGGAAACCTGCACCACCAGTAATAAGAATGCGTTTAAGCTGAGACATGGATTCCCGATCAAAAGATAAATTGTCATACAAAAACCAGTATCAATATCTCATTGTTTTTAAAAAATATACAAAGCACAATATCAAGGCTTAAAAGTTCTTTACTGAGGCGAAACATTCCGCATTCTGCTCTAATCCAGAGAGGAGGCTTGATGCAATGAAACACGAATCACCAACGATCAATCGTCGAGGTCTTTTTGCAACGGTAGCTGGAGCAGCGCTCGCAACAACTTCTACGAAGGGGAGGGCATCGTCTGTCGCTATTAAGGGGCATATCAAGCAATCAATTGTTTCTTGGTGCTTTAGCTCGATGGGTGACAAGTGGGATATTCAGAAACAGTGTCAGGTTGCGAATGAACTTGGCTGTGTTTCTATTGAACTGACCCAGCCTGCAAATTGGCCAATCCTCAAACAGCATGGGCTCACCTGTGCAATAGCTCCCAACGGCATGCCTGGTGCGCCATATGTCAAAGGGTTTAATAATTTGAAATACCAGGAGGAAGTCATCACTCGCACGACCAAGATGATTGACACTTGTGCAGCAGCTCATATTCCAGCAGTCATTGCTTTCACCGGGTTTAAATGGCGTGATGCTGAAGATTCAAAAAGTGGTGCTATGACTGATGAAGAAGCCTTTGACAATTGTGTTGTTGGGTTAAAAAAAATAGCTGGCCATGCAGAGAACAAGAATGTGACAGTTTGTCTCGAACATCTAAACACGCGAGACGATTCACATCCAATGAAAGGGCACCCGGGTTATCAGGGTGACAATGTCGATGCTGTAGCCAATATGCTTCGTCGCGTGGGCTCTGATCGTGTGAAATTACTTTTTGATATCTATCATGTTCAAATCATGAACGGTGATATTATCCGTCGGATAGAGGAATGCAAAGACGTTATCGGTCATGTGCATACGGCCGGATGCCCTGGGCGTGGTGAGCTTGATGAGTCTCAAGAAATTAATTATCCACCAATAATGAAGAAACTTCTGGCGATTGGATACGAGGGGTATGTCGGCCAGGAATTTATTCCGACTCGGGATGCATTTGTGGGTCTGCGGGAGGCAGTCATGTTATGTGATGTCTGAAAATAATCAGTTCAGGATTTTTATCTTCGAAGATAGGAAATTTACGTGGCTACAAGAATCTTGCAGTGCGATGTTCTACGAGCAGAAGTCTGTTTGCTGGCTACTGTTGCTTGCGTAGGCATGTTCTTTTTGCCGGGCGTCCATCGAGGAACAGCTGCCAGTCCTTCCTCCGGGAAAGACAATGTTCGAGAAACGGGAGAAACCCCTAACCTGTCTCATGGACGGCATATGCATCGTCATGGAGATCCTCATCCAACGGTACAGCCAAATACACAACGATTTTTTACAACACGTTCAAGTGAGATCGTGCTACCAATTCCTTCTGAAGAAGAGGCCTTCACGTTTGCTGTATTTGGAGACCGAACCGGAGGTCAACCAGAAGGTGTGGACGTATTGGCGGATGCTGTTCGGGACGTCAATCTCATTGAGCCAGATCTGGTTATGACGGTAGGTGATTTAGTCAATGGATATAACCGCACAGACGAATGGCTCGTGCAGATGCTCGAGTTCAAGTCAATTATGAACAGTCTGCTATGTCCATGGTTTCCTGTTGCAGGAAACCATGATGTGTATTGGAGACCACTGGATGATCCGGAGATGCCCAAATTTCAGCATCAAGAGAACTATGAAATGCATTTTGGTCCATTGTGGTATTCGTTTCAGCACAAACAATGCGCTTTTACCGTGATTTATTCAGATGAAGGTGACAATGAAACGGGTGAAAAAAGTTTTTCGAAACCGCATCTTCAAAAAATGAGTGAAGAGCAGCTTTCTTTTTTGAAGCAAGCTCTTGCGCGCGGGAAGGATTGCAATCACCAATTTATATTTCTCCACCATCCGCGATGGATTGGTGGCAAGTATGGTGATGACTGGAAAAAACGAGTCCATCCTCTTCTTGTAGATGCTGGAAATGTAACAGCAGTATTTGCTGGTCATATTCATCACATGCGGAGTGATCCGAATGATGGAATTGAATACATTTCTCTTGCTACCGTGGGAGGAGGTCAAAACGGCCTTGTTCCAGAGGCAGGGTACCTCCATCAATATCACCTTGTCACAGTTCGAAAAGGACAGGTGGCCATGGCTGCATTTCCCGTAGGTGAGGCGATGGACGTCCGAGAAATTACTGCCGGTCTTCAGGAAGAGACCGTTCAATTAGCACGGCTGCCGGTAGCTTTTAAAGGAGGGATACAGGTAGCAGCAGCCGAACAGAAGAAGTCGAGCGTGAGCAGATTCTCTGCAGTATTTTCAAATCCGACAAGTCGCCCGGTCGAATATACCGTGTCACTCGAAAGCGATGACAATCGATGGCACTTTGTTCCAGATCATTCTCACGGTGTGCTGGGATCCGGCAAAAGCTGTGAAGTGGAGTTTCAGGCTTCATACCAGTCCAAGTATTTTGAAAAAACATCAGAAATGGTGCAGTTGACGATCTCTCAAGATTATCTCGCACCAGCCACTCGATATAGTATCCCTGTAATACGAAGAGATGTGCCATTGCTTTTTGATTCAGTTTTCTCTTCGCAAGGTGTTATCAATCGGTCGTTATCACTCGATGGTAATGGAGATTATGTATCGCTGGAATCAAATAAGGTTCCTCTTCCACAAGGACCTTTCACGCTGGAGTGTTGGTTTAAGGGAAAACAATTTGCAGATCGCATCGGACTTCTTGCGAAAACCGAGCAGAGTGAATACGGCGTATTCACTTCTCATGGTCAACTTGATGCAAGTGTATTTCTTGGTAAATCCTATAAAAGTATCCGGCCGGATTTGAAACTCAAAACGAATCAGTGGTATCACGTGGCTATGGTCTACGAGGGAGAAGCATTGGCACTGTACCTTGACGGTAAACTTCAGAAGCGGGTGCAGACAAAACAGGCGATGAAGCGGAAATTGAACTCGTTTCCGCTTATTGTGGGTGCAGATCCAGATGCACGTGGTCGGGCGAATTCATTTTTTACCGGAGAAATTGATGAGATCAGACTTTCTAAGGGTGTTGGATATCGCAAATCTTTTGTGCCGGAGCGACGATTGAAGCCAGATGAAAACACAGTAATTTTTCTTGACTGTGATCGAACTGTAGGGCCATTTCTGATTGACCGAGGTCCAAAGGGCCATTATTTCCGAATGACTGGCGATACGCATCTTCTTGAGGTTCAGGATACAGCCAGTCAATAAAAAGTATTTAGTCTGATCTTGGATTGGTGAGCACGATTCGAACATCGGCCACATTTGTGCCCGTGGGTCCAGTTTCAATCAGGCCACCCGCAGACTTAAGAAGTTCATATGAGTTACATCGGTCAATTGCTTCTAAGATCTTGTTAGGATGGAGCGCGAGTGACTTTGCGACATCAGTGTCGACGAATCCACCAGCAGAAGAAGTTGGCCCATCTTCCCCGTCAGTACCGAAACTGGCGAGAATAGCTTTTGTCGGCCACGCCTTCTGTTGATTCATGAGGATGTCATTTGCTGCCGCAACAACCGTGTGTTGATTGCGACCACCCTGTCCGTGGTCGATAGGTACATTTACAGTTGCTTCCCCACCTTCCAGCAGACACAGAGGTTGGTTCGTTGTTTCGCAGGTCGTGACCATCGTGTTCAGAGACACTGCCAAACGAAGGCCAACCGTATTTGCTGAATCTGAATGAGCATTGCTTGTGGCAGAAACAACTTTATAGCCCAGTGCTGTAGCGGTCGTTGCTGCAGCATCGACGGCGAGGGAATTTGTCCCAAGAGTAAGGTGGGTTACGTGGCATCCTTGAGGAGTGATCCAGTTTCCGGAATTGGTTGGAGAGCAGGGGACGACTGAGGCTTCCTCTTTCAGTGCACGTTCAGCCTGTGCCACGATGGCACGGTCTCGTTTAGAGATTTTCAAATCAAAAAGTTTTTTATTGATGGTTACCAGCCTGTGAATTCGTGGCATGCATGGACCAGATCCAATGACTGGCAAAGAATCGTTAAGAACATCAGAAAGAACAAGTACGATGAGCTTTCCTGCGGTGCATGCCATTGCGAGTCCACCTGCCTTGACTCGACTCGTCAGGCACCGCACATCGTTCAGCGTTTTAATGTCGACACCCGAATTTGACAGGCTTTGTGTCAGGAGAGCTAATGAATGAAGTGGGATATCTGCTCGTGGCACTTCAATGAGTGCTGAGGATCCACCTGTGATGAGGACAAAAGCAAGATCGTCTTTTGTAAGATTGCGTAGTTGTTCGAGCATTGTGTGAGTGGCCTGAACAACAGCTTCGGTTGGGAGGTTATGCTTATGAGGTCGTGTTTCACGCACCTCAATATGGTCGAGTGGCATTCCGCATCCTTCTGGCACACTAACAAGGCCGTGCACGTTGTGTTTTTTGAGACGGCTGCTTCCTAATAAATGTTCCAAGCCGGCAGCGAATCCGGCAGCAGCTTTTCCACCACCTACGACCAGAATTTTCCCAGTGCTCTTAAGTTCTACTGCTTGATTGTCACCAGCAAAAACAGGATTCCCATCGAATGTGAGTACGTCTTCAGGTGATTCCAGAGCAAGCCGTTCTGTGAGAAGGCGGTAAGGATCGACAGCGGATGTGACGGCAGACACAATTGATAGAAGATGGTCTCTTTGCCACTGAATCATGTTCAAAGCATTCAATCCTTTTATTGTTTAATGAGACATGGGCGTTCAAGTTCAGTTCCTACAGCATTGCTACGTTTTAACAATGCTGTGATGTTTTGAGGAACAGACATAAGTCAAAATAGTTGATGCATTTCGAGCCAACTAGTTATTGAAGCACGTCATTATTGTTGGGGAGGTCTCTTCACGGGGAATTTTTTGGATCGAACTGAGACAAGTCGATGCCACCTTTTGATTCTTCTTCAAGAAGCTTGACTCGTAATTCAAGTCGATCAAGCCGACGTGCTAAGATCATGGGTGACTCATTTTGTGGTTGAGGACGCTTTGGCTTTGGAACAGCCGGATAACCGAGTTGTCTTTGTAAAGCTGAAAATAGATAAAGGGGATCCTTGCCACGATTGGCCCATGCAATGCGCCCTTCTTTTTCACCGAACAGAATGGCCGGGTGTGCAGCAACAATATGTTGGTTTTCTTTTGTGCTTATGCTTACGTGAGCAGCATTTTTTCTTTCCTGTCGTCGTGCAATTTCTTTGCTGCGGATATAAATGAGGTCTGCTAAGTCAACTAAACCAACTTGTCGAGACACCATTTTGATCCAGTCTTTCCAGTCAGTATCAAATATGTCATCAGCGGCTGTTGCAGCTAATCCACGCATATAATCGAGCCGGTTTCGTGAAAGACATTCAAACCGATAGAAAAAAAGTCCTTCAGGTGTACCGCTTTCTGCGAGATAACACGACTCGCGCTCGAGAATTGCCAATGCAGTGCGGAGGTCAAACCGCCCTTCTTCATCTTCTGCTTCATGCATGACAAAGGTTTGGAACGTTGTAAAGTAGTGGCTCAGTTGGTGCATTGCCGGAGCAAGAGTCCCGGTGAGTTTTAAGTCGCTCACCAGGTAATCAATGGCAAGTGGTAACTTTGTTGTAGCTAGAATTTCATGGCCTAGACTTTTCAGTGCGTCTTGAGTCGCTACACCATCAAGCATCCGCTCACCGAGGGTTCGGAAAAGGTAGGACTGTTCAATATATTCTTCCCTTGCAAGCATGGTATGGGATCCAGTTTTTTTCGTAAGTTATTTAGGGCAGACTATGAATTCGAACGACCTATAATGCAGTTATTGTCATGAAACAAAAAGAGGCCGGGTGACATCCACCCAAGAAACCCATGTCTGATCAGTTTAGTTCCGTAGATGCCGCTATCCGAGCTTTCCGAGAAGGAAAGGTCGTGATTGTTGTAGATGCCGAAGATCGTGAAAATGAGGGTGATTTTATTTGTGCCGCCGAAGATGCGACCGCTGAAGCCATTAACTTCATGATTACTCATGGTCGGGGTCAGGTGTGCATGTCAGTTCTACCGGATGTGGCAAGTCGCCTAGAATTACCAATGATGGTTGAGTCTAACCAGACTTCACTTGGTACTGCATTTACAATTCCTGTTGATCACATTTCAGCGAGAACGGGTATTACGGCAGTAGAGAGAGCCACGGCTGTTTCTGCAATTCTAAATTCTGAAAGTAGTCCACATGACTTTGTTCGGCCAGGTCATCTTTTTCCCCTAGTGGCAAAAGAGGGCGGGATTCTCAGGCGTGCTGGACATACTGAGGCGACGATTGACCTGGCACGGCTTGCAGGAAAACAGCCATCGGGCGTTCTCTGCGAGATACTTGATAAAGACGGGAATAGAGCAGATCGGAATGCATTGCAAGAATTGGCGAAGCAACACGGATTGGAAATTATTTCAATTGAAGAACTCATTCGCTATCGGCGGACAAAAGAAAAGTTAGTCGAGCGAGTTGCCGAAGCAGAACTTCCAACAAAGTGGGGGAATTTTCGTGTTATGGCGTACGACGTTCGCTATGAGTCTCAGCAGCCAATTGTATTTGCTATGGGTGATCTTGAAAAAGCTGAGGCACCGCTTGTACGAATTCACTCATCTTGTTTCACAGGTGATGTGATCGATAGTCTTCGCTGTGACTGTGGTGATCAACTGCATATGGCCCTGGAAAAAATTCGTGATGATGGCGTTGGTGCGGTTGTTTATCTTCCGCAGGAAGGGCGTGGGATTGGCTTGGTAGCAAAAATTCGTGCCTATAGTCTGCAGGATGAAGGGCTCGATACAGTTGAGGCCAATCTGGCACTGGGTTTTCCAGCAGATTCACGGGATTACGGTATTGGGATTCAAATACTGAAAGATCTAGGATTAGCGAAAGTTCGGCTTTTGACAAACAATCCAAAAAAGACCGATGCGTTCATTTATGGTGGATTTGATCTCGAAGTTGTTGACCAAGTACCCATACAGCCTCAACCAAATAAATTTAATGAACGGTATCTTGCCACAAAGCGTGAAAAATTAGGTCATAAATTGCCCAAGAGGTGATAAGTCAGACTGGACGTTGACCCGCCCTCGCTTCCCCCCTTAGCATCTTTGTTCTGGACAAGAAGCATCTTAGGTGAAGGTTTGTAGGGAGAATCTGTATGCAAAAAACACTTGGCTGCAAAGTGTGTGTATCACCAGGCAGTACATTCTTGTTGATGTGTTGCTGTCTTCTGCTGTGTATTGCGAGCACAGGTTGCGGCGGATCAAAGTCTATTCAAGAGACACCACCTTCCGAACTAACAGCATCAGCGGAAGAACGCAAAGAGCCATTGCCTGTAACAGCACTACAGCCGCCTGACCCGTTCGATGTACCACAAATAGATGAACTTGATACGGAAGCAAAATGGCTTGACAGGCCTGTTCGTAATGGCTTGGTGCTGCTCCGTGAATCCCAATCGAAAGAAAAAGTTCGTGGGTCAGTAGCAGATGCACTTTCAGCCCGAAATGATTCACCCGACTTGAATGAGTTGATACTCTCAGCTCTGGGCAAGCTACCAACAAATGAAGAAGCAGATTATACAGCACGTATAGATCGTCATGTTGGTGGCGACCTTGGTAGTACAAATCCGATTATGATTAGTACATCTGCGGAGTTTGACATTCTTGGACTTACAGGATTTGGTCTATTTTCATTCGGTCGAGATTTAGAACCATTTGCCACCAGTGAAACAGTTGAACAATGGCAAACAAGCACAGACAGAATGCTCGACAAGGTTGTACTTCGTGATGATCTTGTTTGGAGCGATGGCGAACCGATTACGGCACATGATATTGCCTTTACATACAAGGTTATTATGGATCCGCGAGTCCCCGTTCCTGCTGTGCGTAGTGGGACCGATCAACTTCGCTGGGTTGAAGCTTATGATGATCGAACAGTTGTTTTTTTTCATAAAGAGCCACTTGCTACGAATGTCTGGAATATAAATTTTCCAGTACTGCCAAAGCACATTTATGAAAAGACATGGGAAGCCGATCCGACGCTGAAAGACTCTGAAGAACATGTTCGGTTGGAGCAGGCACCGGTTTGTGGTGGCCCATATGAAATTGTGGAAAGGAAACGCGGTCAGCAAATCGTGTTACGGAGGCGAGAAAGCTGGTCCTCGGTCCAAGGTCAACAGGTTCGAGATCGCCCATATTTTAAGGAAGTTCGTTTCCGAATTATAGAAGACCCAAACACAACACTTTTAGCACTCATGAAGGGTGAGATTCATGAGATGATTTTGCAGCCAGAACAGTGGACGACACAAACTGTTGGCAGTGACTTCTATGAGCGCAACACCAAAGTAACTGCACCAGAGTGGGTAAGTTTTCATTTTGGTTGGAATATCGACACGATATTTTTTCGAGACCGACGTGTACGGAGAGCAATGAGCTATACCTTTAATCACGATGAGATGCTCGAAGAACTGTGTTACAGCCTCTATGATCCATGCACAGGCATTTTTCATCCAGGTGCATGGATGGCATCGACTAAAAAGTTCAAGCCATACAAACAAGATTTGGATAAAGCTGAGGCGTTGTTAGATGAATCGGGTTGGGTTGATAGTAATAATGATGGAATCCGTGACAAAGAAATCGATGGACGAACAGTACCATTTGAATTTTCAATCCTCGTGAATCAACAGCCTTTGCGAATCGCAATTTGTACCTTGTTGAAAGAGAATCTTGATCAAATTGGTATACGCCTTAATGTCCGTCCAGTAGAGTCGACAGTTCTTCAAGACCTTACGCTTAATCGGAAATTTCAAGCATATCTTGGTGGCTGGGGGTCAGGAACAGACCCAGATACTTCTGAGAATTTGTGGAAGACGGGTGCAATGAGAAATTTCTGTAATTATTCGAATCCAGAAGTAGATCGTCTTTACGCTGAGGGAAGACAGGAGTTTGATAAAGGGAAACGAGCGGAAAAGTACGGACAAATCCAAGAGATTCTTTATGACGATCAGCCTTATACATGGTTGTATTGGCGAAATAGCTTTTATGGTTTCTCGAAAGATGTGCGTGGATACGTTTTTTCTCCACGTGGTCCATATCACTATTCACCGGGGTTTGGCAGCCTGTGGAAGCCACAACAGGAGTAAGTGATGGCGAATTACTTACTACGACGCATTTTACTAGGTGTTGTGACGCTTACTGTCATTACGTTTATTGTTTACGGCTTAGCTCGATCAATGCCCGGCAATCCATTGACGGTGCAATTGGGTGAAAGCGATCCAAGTCGAAAACTCAATGCCGAAGATCAACAGCGAATGCTTGAAATCTACGGACTCGATAAACCTTGGCCCGTCGGATACATGCAATGGATTGGTAAAGTCGTACGTGGTGATTTGGGAAGATCAATAACTCGAAAGCAACCAGTGACAGAACTCATTGGTGAGCGAATCGGACCAACGATAATTATTTCTGGGACGGCACTTTTGTTGACATGGATACTTGCGATTCCATTAGGTCTTTACGCATCTGCGAGAGGTGGTTGTGTTGATGAACGGGTTACTGGACTGGTTCTCTATGCTCTTTATTCGTTCCCAACTTTTGTCGCAGCTCTTTTTCTTCAGATCATTTTTGCAGTCTGGTTACGCGATACCCCTTGGGAGTTGCCACTTTTTGGAATGAGTGATTTACCAAGCGATGCTCCTTTACTCTTGCGGATTAAGGATGTTGCTTGGCATGCAGTCCTTCCCGTTGTGTGTCAAACGTATGTTGTTCTGGCCTACAATAGTAGATTTATAAAATCAAATCTCGAAGAAGTAATACGGCAGGACTATATCCGTACTGCTCGCGCTAAAGGGGCAGGTCCGTATCGGGTTCTTATAATCCATGCATTCCGTAATACGTTGATTCCACTGGTAACACTTTTAGGTCTCTCCTTGCCTGCTCTCGTGGGTGGATCTGTCATTATTGAGCAGATTTTTACCTGGCCAGGTATGGGACGACTGTTTTTTGAAAGTATCAGAGAGCGTGACTATCCAACAATAATGGGCCTTACTTTTATGTTTAGTTTACTCACACTACTCGGTCAATTACTCGCAGATATTCTGTATGGTTTTGTTGATCCCCGTGTAAGGATGGAATGAGGAAAAGCTCATGGAGGGAGACAATCAGGAACAGATTAGCCCATCTCAAAGTTTTTGGGCCGAGTCATGGAAACATTATCGCAGGAATCCGGTCGGCATCATTGCACTGTCATTTGTTGTTTTTTTAACAACAGTTGCAATTTTCGCTCCAGCAATCGCTGGTACAAAGCCCGTTGTTTGTTACTACAAAAACCAACTGTACATGCCTTGCTTAGGCTATTTTAATCGGAGTTTAGAATCACCAATATTCACGAAAGATAAGTTTCGTGGTACGTATCCAACAAACTTGCAAGAAAAAGATCCCAATAGTTGGGCCGTGTGGCCAATCATATTTCAGGATCCATATCGTCGTGTGAGAGAAAACGAGTGGCCTGGTCGGCCAGCTAATCCATCTCGAGATCAGGGCCATCCAAATTTATATAATCTATTCGGTACGGATCAGTATGGTGTTGATATCTTTGCCAAAATGGTTCATGGAACGACCATCGCACTTTTAGTTGGATTTGTTTCCATGGGTATCGCTGGTTCAGTTGGTATTTTTATCGGCGCTATTGGTGGGTATTTTGGTGGGTGGATCGACAGTCTTACTAGTCGTTTAACTGAGGTTGTATTGTGCATTCCTACCCTTGTTTTAATCCTTGCAATAATTGCAGTCGTTGAAAAGCCTACGATTTGGAAGACGATGGCAATTATTGGTGCAACTGGCTGGACAGGTATCGCACGTCTTACAAGAGCAGAGTTTTTGCGCTTAAAGCAAACAGAATTCGTCATGGCTGCCCGAGCGTCTGGAGCAGGTCCAATTCGTATAATGTTCGCACACATTCTTCCTAATGCGCTCGCGCCAGTATTGGTGCCAATTACTTTTGGAATTGCGTCAGCAATCCTTGTCGAAGGCGCGCTTTCTTTTCTTGGTTTTGGACCACCACCCCCGACTGCCAGTTGGGGGTCGGTTCTTAATTCCGCAAGAAGTAATTTACAGCTATGGTGGCTTGTTGTTTTCCCAGGCCTAGCCATATTCTTGACAGTACTTTCTTACAATCTTGTAGGTGAAGCAATTCAAGACGCAACAGATCCCCGTTTGCGTGAGGCTAAGAAATGAGCAAAACACTTTTGGATGTAGCCGATCTCACGACTGTTTTTGAAAACTCAAATCAAAAAGTTACCGCAGTCAATCATGTGTCAATTTCAGTAGGTAGAGGTAGGACACTCGGAATTGTTGGTGAAAGTGGAAGTGGTAAGAGTGTTACTGCGATGTCGATTCTGCGGCTTGTTTCTGGGTCTGGAAAGATTGAATCTGGCTCGATCATGTTATCTATCGACGATACATCTATGGATCTGTTGAAGATGAGCGAGCCGAAACTGAGGAAGATTCGTGGTGGTCGTATTGCCATGATATTTCAGGAGCCTATGACAAGTTTAAATCCTGTTTATACGGCGGGGTACCAAGTAATGGAGGCGATACTACTCCATCAGAAAATTGGGAAAGAAGAAGCAAGGCGGAAAACAATAGAGTTATTTCATGAGGTCGGAATCCCTAATCCGTCTGAACGAATACATATGTATCCTCATGAGATGTCGGGTGGACAACGGCAGCGAGTAATGATCGCAATGGCACTTTCGTGCACCCCAGATTTATTAATTGCTGATGAACCCACGACGGCGCTCGATGTAACGATACAAGCGCAGATTCTGAAACTTCTTCGGGCACTCTGCGTTAATCGCAATATGGGAATGATATTCATCACGCATGACTTAGGTGTAATCGCTGAGATTGCGGATGATGTAGCGGTGATGTATCGCGGTAATATCGTCGAACATTCTGATGTATTAAGCATCTTTTCAAATTGCAAGCATCCATATACAAGGAGCCTGCTGTTATGCCGCCCAACACTTAGTGGAAATATGAGAAGGCTTCCAACCGTGAGTGACTTTATGGAGACGGAGTTACAAGATGATGGTAGCGAGAAAATTTATGAAAAGGATATTTCCGAGGTAGGTCTTCGCAATGTAGAAGAAAAAGGGCGAGGGAGGCATCTTTATCCTATCAAGCGTCTTGCTGAACTCGGGTATTCACAATCAGGTGAGGGCTGCAACGAGGGAGTTACCTACGCGGATGAAGCAGAGAGTCCTTTGGTAAGAGTGAAAGAATTGAAAGTTCACTTTCCGATTCGGAGAGGAGTATTTAGTCGTATTTCTCAGTACGTAGAAGCTGTTGATGGCGTAACATTCGATGTGTATCGCGGGCAAACACTGGGACTTGTCGGTGAATCGGGCTGCGGAAAAACCACCACAGGCCGATGTTTAATGAGATTGATCAATCCCACAAGTGGCACATTAATGTTTGGTGGAGTAGATATCTCTACGATGTCACAAGCGGAATTGCGTCCCTATCGGAAGCGATTTCAGATAATCTTCCAAGACCCTTATGGTTCACTTAACCCAAGGAAAACTATAGAGGAAATTATCACTGAGCCTATGAGATTTCACGGTATTGGGGTGAGTCGTAAAGATTGGCAAGAGAGAGCATCGGAATTATTGGAAAAGGTTGGGCTGCCTGGCATGCAGTTCTTGAAAAGATATCCCCATGAATTCTCAGGTGGTCAACGGCAAAGGGTCTGCATAGCAAGAGCGCTAGCCGTTAATCCTGAGCTTATAATATGTGACGAAGCGGTTTCTGCGCTCGATGTGTCTGTTCAGGCTCAAGTGCTCAATTTACTGAAAGACCTTCAATCTGAATTGGGTTTAACGTACATTTTTATAAGCCATGATCTCTCAGTAGTTAAGTTTATGAGTGACATGATGGCTGTCATGAAAAGTGGAAAATTTGTTGAATTTGGCCCTAGTGAACATATCTATAAAAATCCAAAAAAAGAGTATACAAAAGCACTTATTCGATCGATTCCAAATGTCAATATTAACGATATCGAGATGAGGCAAAAGACGTAGGACCATTCGTCCTTATGTTCATAGCCGACGTACGTTCGTTGCCGAATGCAAGATGACAGGTTGCACTGTTAAATTGGAAATCAAAAAGACAGTTGAAGTAGTCAGCTGCATTGTTTGCCGCATTAAGTGCGGTGTCTGCTGCTATGGAATCGAATGCTGCGGTGCTGATGCCACAGCAGTTTCTGTACCCCTGTAGATAGCAATTACCGCTGCGATCGCCGACTCGACTTCGCCATATTCTGACGTCTAACAAAGAACGTCTTAGGGTCATCAATGACCCATGGAGTACTCCACGTCTTGCCATCATCTTGGCTGCACACGTTGTAGAAGAATGTTTTGACCCATTCAGTCCGATAACCATATGGGTTTTGAGATGTGAGGTGGTCATCCATCGAAAGATCTTCGACACCAGGACTTGCAAAGTAATGGACTTTACCGTCGCGTGAGAAGCTCATTCCAAGCGTCCACCAGCCGAGATCTTTTTCCGTAATCGTTGGCCCACGCATACCGCGTCCCCGACGATCGCCGCGTACTCGAAGGTGTGCGGAGTCACTTTTTTCTTTACCATCTCCGGGTTCAAAACAAATAAACATGCCAGGCCAGTATTCTTCAACACCGAAATCTCCCTTATCGGGATTCTTCTTGCCGGTAATGATAGCGTGTGTTGTGCAGCCACAACGAAAACCGAATGAGGCTCCATTGCGTTGTTCCCATTGTGCGAAGGGTGGGAGATATACTCGCGTTACGACACTTGGATTATCAGCAACAGAAAGGCCGCGGCCAGCAGCCTTTGACATATTAAAAATAAGATCATCCTGCATCATGCGGTAGGTTACCCTTCCCGGAATTCCAGCGCGTAAAGTTGCAACAAGTAATCCATGAGTACTACCCTCTAACCCGGCGGCAGGTAGTTCTACTCGCTTTACGACATCCGGCGTGCCTCGCTTCGGCCCCTCAAACCACAGGCCATTATTACTTTTACCAAGAGGGCTTCTCATTCTTTCGTCTTGTTCGCGGGAGCTTTTCGGGTGGCGGTGATACCATTTCCAGTTTTCATCTTCAAATGTGTCGGCACCATTTTTTATGACATTGCCAGTTCCTGGAACCAATACAGGTTTTTTAACGACAGGAATTTTCTGCTGTGCATCAGATGTTTTTTCAGACTGGCCCACCTCTGAAGAAGCCGCAGTTTCTTCAGAGAAGCCTTTTTCTGAAAGGAGAATGGCGGAATATCCAGTGATGACAAGGATAAAGAAAATACGATTGAATAATTGTGCCATGCATGTAGTCCTTTGGACGGCGACATAATGATATGGAGAAGCAAAACATCTTCGTTCAGAAGAATCGTCCGGATTTGCTTGCCATATGTGATAAACCCTCATCAGGCCGTATGGCTATCCATGGTTGCCTGCGCGATGTCCCTTCTTAACTTTGCGCTGGAAACGTGTTTTCTTTAGTTTGCCCAGACTAAGACCGTCAAAGTTTTCGATCCGGAACAAGGTTGAGCGGTCTAGTGTCGGGTGGGAAAAAATGTCACAAATACGAATTCAATAAGAAGTATTCAGTGGTAGAGCAGATGCGAAGTTCTTAAAAACGGAGGTAACCTTGAGGATGCACAGGAATTGCCTGGAAAAAACTATATGTGCTATTTTTTTTATTCTCTTTCCAGCAATCCAATCAGTACTGCCGTTCTCTGAATCCTTAGGAGGCCCAGTAGCGCCTGCGGGCGATTCATCGTTTGCTGAC
>PKCL01000043.1 GCA_002862165.1 Planctomycetaceae bacterium | reverse complement strand
TACGAACTGTAGGATTTCCACTTCGCGGACCATCTGGTCGACGAAGCGTGCTCGGTGGCGGAAGGTCAGCCAGAATTGGAGTAACCCCTTTCATGCCATTAACAAATCGCATGTGGTAATACCATTCGTCGTCAACCTGAAATGGCTTCAAACCATTTGCAACAGGATGTTTGGGAAACTCCTTGAAGTGTGGCATCCAGTGCGGATTGACCGACCAGTCAAGGTCACAGAATCCACCCATCCACTCAAGAAATTTTTGGCCTGGCTCGCCTTTCTCGGCTTCAGTCGCCCAGTGAATCATCACGACACCCACACCTGACTTCATCAATGCATCGAATTCAGCAAGATGCGGATTGAGCACATGCCCTCGATGCCCCGTACAAAAAATAACAACAGTCGCCGCATCCTCGAAGACAGACGGATCTTCCGGATAACCAAGTAACGGAACGAGTACTGTTTCAACATCGAGACCTGATCGATCGAGCGCATCAGCCAAGATCATATTTCCGGCTCGATGCTCATGCTTCATTCGCCCATGACTAGGCTTCCCTGAAATAAAGACAATTTTTGTTGGCTTTTCAGCCTGAGCGACAGCATGAGGAATAAAAAGTGGTGCTACCAGAAGACAGAAAGTAGCAACTACCCTGAAACTCAGTCGCATGACTCTACTCCGTAACGAGTTCCAAACTATTCCAGTACGCCCATTCATTCCGCCAATCGTTTGCTCGATTTTCTAAAACTAGTGAGACACGTCGGCCAGCAAATTCAGTCAAGTCGATCGACACATCAAGCCACTCGTCTGATTCAACTGAATCCGGACCGATAACGTTATCCGCCATAACTTTGCCATTCGCCAAGACCCGAAGTTGCCAATCACCATGCGGATGATGACTGACACGGAGTTTCAGTGATGTTTTCTTGCCTTCAGGTATCATGACTTGATTCTTACTCAGAATACACGGTGTCTTTCGATCAAGAGGATGCGTCTGGACCGCTGACTCATTTCGAAACACAGCATGCTTGACAACGCCACCTTCTCCAACATCAGACACTCGCAGCGATGTAGCCATCTCTCCCTTGGCAATCTTTTTGATCAGGCCGTTCCACGCTTCAGCCTTTTGCACCTGGTTGAGCTTTTTATTGCCACCGTCGCCCGTAGTCAAACGTCGCGCAACAAACTCTTGCAACCTCGGTATTTTGCCAGCCATCACAAGCTCAAGTGATTCACGTTGAGCACCGGGCACCATCGGCTCCAACGCAAACCAGTACATACGGGGCAAATTATTATCACCAACATCTTCCACATGTGAGATGAGCCCTTGAAGAATTGGCCATCGCTGAGCGAACGGCAATCGCTGCACAGCAGAAGCTAGATAGAGCCTCACAACCTGTGACGGATCATCCTTCGCCATGACAACCAGTTTCTCAAGTACTCCTGTTTCGAGAACCCATTTTGTATCCTGCTCTGGCTGAAACGCGTTTGTTTTACTCACGTCACAGAGAAACTGAATGGACCAAGCCCGAACGTGCTCATCTGCATCATCAAGCAGTTCGTAAAGTTGGCTTTTTGTAAGTCCGTCAGTTACATGGAGCGCCCATAACGCTCGCAATCTCTTGGGTGGCTGTGACGTTGTGCTGAGTATGTCATTGAGTTTCTGATGAACCACTTTACGATTGAGCGTTCCGCTTGCCTGCCGATGCTGCAGAAGTGTTCTTGCGTGGCGGACATACCAATCATTCGAATGCAACTGGCACTCAACAAGTTCTGCATCAGACATAGCAGAAAGATCTGGCGTCACCTTGTCCTTCACACCAGTCGGCATAATCCGATACACGCGGCCACTGTTGGGAAACTTTACTTCATTGCCACAAATATTCTGATCATGCCAATCAAGAATATAGACACCCCCTTCCGGACCAATTTCAACACTGAAACCAACCCATGCCAAATCATTCGTTGGCAGAAAGTCATCACCGTGATGACCAATAAAACTTGAACCCTTTGGCTCAAGCACATCCGTCAATACAGCATGCTCATGAATATTGCACATGAATAAACGGTCACGATACTCCGCCGGGAACGTATCTGCGAGATAAAAACGAGCTCCCCCATGAGCGGATAAGTGCGTGTGATCACGAATCGTTTTTATGTCGTCATAGATATACGGATTGACGTGTGGCCGAGCTTGCTTGTGATACGTTCCGCCTTGCACGACATGAAAAAGATGCGGGATGACACAACATGTTGCACACCCCTGCCCGTAGTCGTTGAAATCAAACCCCCAGGAATTTGATAATCCTCGAGCAAAGATCTCAAAGGTTTTGCGAGTCGGATGGTATCGCCAAATACCAGCATCAATAAATTGACGCTGTGCATCTGTATCACCTGGCTTCCCAACGTTGGAATGCGTAAACACTCCGTGGCAACCGTACAGCCAGCCATCAGGACCCCAAATGAAACTATTAAGAGTTTCATGACGATCCTGAATACCCCATCCGTCAAGTAAGACTTGCGGCGGTCCATCGGGAACATCATCACCATCTTCATCCGGGATAAAAGAAAGGTTTGGTGGTGACCCAACAAACACGCCACCAAATCCACAAGCTATCCCCGAGGTGAACGTCAGCTTGTCTGTAAATGTCTTCTTTTTGTCAAAGACACCATCGCCATCTGTATCTTCAAGGATTTGAATTCGACTCACAGGGTCATCAGTATGTTTTTTACGGGTTTGGTAATTAAAATTTTCTACAACCCACACCCGGCCACGATCGTCAAAACAGAAAGCTATAGGCTCAGCAATATCCGGTTCAGCGGCAAACACCGAAACCTCAAACCCATCCGGAATAGCCATTTTTGAAACTGCTTCCGCTGGTGTCAGAAATGGAGCCTCGCTGTCCTTGTGTTGTTTCTTTGGAAGGTGATTACGACCATCATCAGCAGTCACATGAGGACTTGTGACTAATCCATACACTATAAAGGCAGTCATCCAAATGAGTGATGCTGCATTCTTGTTGGCGTTAGCGAATCGATGCATTGCTCGGTTTGTCATGGCAACTCCACTTGCTCAGTCGTCCTCAAATATTTCACAAGATCGATGACTTCTTGTGGCTTCATCGCATCTAGTTGTCCATCTGGCATCATCGATTGTGGTGAGATCTTCCGGAAGTCGATATCTTCTTTCGCAATAACAACTCTCGGCTGCTCCGGTGTTCGTAAAACAATTTTCGTATCGTCCTCTTCAGCCAATACGCCGTTCACAACACGGCCATCAACCGTCAGCACCGACACAGTCCTATATGCATGCGGAACATCCAAACTCGGATATACACTATTTAATAATATGTAATCAAGATTTGCCCGGTTTGCACCAGTTAATTCCGGACCCACTTTTCCACCTTCTTCATACAACACATGGCAGGCAGCACAGGTCTTCTGGAACACGGCCCTTCCTCTTGAAGCATCAGCTGCTGCCACAGCTGAAGGCTTGCACAGCTTTTTATATTTTTTAATGAGGTGCTCTCGTTCTGCACCGACAACCGGTAGTGCACCATACACATTGGTAAACTTTTTCCCAAGGAGATCTTTCAGTGATCGGGCAACCTGCACTGGAATTGAACTGGACTGTATCTGATTCATCTTCAGAGCTTCCAACAACGCCTCAGCGTAAGCCTTTCTGGAGGCGAGCGTTTCAACGACTGCTCGCTGTTCCTGGGTATTTAGTTTGGAATAACGTGAGATGAGTACAGCTGGTGCCTCATCGTTTCTGACAACTGCATAGCCACGTATTGCACTGAGCGTCAGTGCTGGTTCGTCAATAAGCACTTTGAGTAGCTGTGAGGCCTCTTGGTTCTGCTGACCAAGCAAAAGACTCAATGTTGAGCAACGTTGGGCAGCGGCCATGCTTGAATCTTGAACACACTCCAAAGCACTTGCAACTGCCATCGTGTCACCAAAGATTTGAGAGAGAGCCAAAGCGTGCTGACGCACTGGAGCACTCGTACTGCATGCAAGTGTATTACTGAGTGCTGACCAACCCTCAGGAGCACGTACACTCCTACGGCCTTCAAGCCCAAGAAGCATTCCCTTCAGTAGAGCGGCCTGAACGCTGGTGTCTGTTGTTGACCCAACGGCAGTTACTACAAGCTGAAAAGAATCGACATCATTACTCGCAACGACGTCTTTCCCAGCGCCTTGGAAAAACAACACGCTCATCAAGGTAAAGATCGTTGCAGAATGCTTTATGTGTATCGGCATAGCTCATCCCTCATTTTGTGACAGTGCGTGCTGGCAATGTGAATTCCGGTAATCTGACAATTTCACCACCCGTCAGCGCTGATTCATGAGCACAGATGCCAACACTCGTCCAATTGGCACTCGTGAGTGCATTTGGCCAGGGATCACGATCCGTAAGAATTGACGTCACAAATTCATGAACAAGATGCGGATGCGAACCCCCGTGACCACCACCTTGCAAAAATGAGAGATGATCTGCGTCGTGAATTTCCTGCGGAAGCGTAAACCTACGAATCGATTCAGGAAGAAGGTGGGCGTAGTCGGGAACTTCAACTTTTTCTGGAATCTCTGGCTCTGGCTTTTTAGCAGTGTGAATAACATGGGGCTCATTTTCAATTAATGTCCATTCAAAACTTTTCTTTGTTCCATAGACATCAAAACTCTCACGGTATTGCCTTGCGACGTCGTACAGACATCTCCAAACATGTGCCGTCAAATCACTGTCTCGGAGTTTGATATGGCATGATTCAACAGCGAATTGATTCCCAGACTTCTTGGCAATGTCTCCCCGCACCGTGCCTGAACCAAAACAACTTACATACTCAGCAAAATCATTAAGCAACCCGAGGCACGGGCTCACGACGTGCGTGGCATAGTGCATGGGGATCATGCGCTCCCAATAATCCGGCCATCCATCCATATCCTGAGGATGCGATGCAGCCAGATGCTGAATTTTCCCGAGGTCTCCTTTTTTATAGAGCTCCTTAATGAAAAGAAACTCTCGGCTGTAGACAACCGTTTCAGCCATCATGTATTTCAAGCCAGTTGCTTGTACCTTTTCAACAATCTGACGACATTCTTCGATCGTTGTCGCCATAGGCACAGTACACATCACATGCTTCCCTGCATCGAGCGCCTTAAGTGACATCCATGCATGGTCAGGGATTGGACTATTGATATGAACAAAGTCGATGTCTTTGTCTGCCAGCACATCGTCATAACTGGTATATCGTTTTTCGATACCGAATTGATCAGCAACTGCCTTCAGTTCGGTTTCGTTCCGGCGACATACGGCAGCAACGTTTGCATTTGGATGCGCCTGGTATATCGGTATGAACTCAGCACCAAATCCGAGACCGATCATGGCAACTTGTACGGGTTCCGACATTTTCACTCCGTGTACGCGGATGCACGACTGAAAAATACCAATTCATGCATCCTAAATGCTAGTAAAAACAATTTTGTAGACAATGTAATATTGCGCCCCATTCCTAAACTATTTTACCATTTCTACGGCCGTTTCTTGCTAAAATTTTTCCATGAAACGATCTGTCGCTCTCGTTATTGAAACGAGCAATGAATACGCACGTGGAGTCCTTCGCGGTATTCTTCGATACCAGCAAGAGCACGAAAAGTGGACTATCGACTTACCTGAGCAACATCGTCGCGCTGACCCACCTCAATGGCTTCGCACCTATTCGGGTCATGGAATCATAGCGCGAATTGAAACCAAATCGATTGCTCGAGCTGTGCGAGCCACTCAGCTACCGGCTATCGACGTGAGTTCTGCACGAGAGCTGTCCACCATACCGTGGGTCGAAACCGATGATCGGAAGATTGCGCAACTAGCCATTCAACACTTTTTTGAAAAAGGGTTTCGGCATCTCGCTTTTTGTGGTGAAAGTTCATTTAATTGGTCCCGTTGGCGTCGCGATGCGTTCGTAGCCGAGGCAAAACAAGCCGGAATCAACCCTCTGGTTTTTGATGTGGATGATGATTCAAGTCGTACGACTTGGCCACATGCTCGCCGGCGACTTATGCGTTGGCTTGCCGAACTACCCGAGCCATGTGGCTTGATGGCAGCCTATGATTCACTTGCTCGCCGCCTAGTCGACTTATGCGTGCAAGCCTCGCGACCAATTCCCGAGTCCATTGCTATTCTCGGAGTCGATGATGACCCATTGTTATGCCAGCTGGCCACACCTCCACTTTCCAGTATCATCCCTGACTCAGAAGGTGCTGGCTACGCAGCCGCCGAACAACTTGACGCCATCATGTCCGGCAAGAAGATTCAACGTCTCAAAACTCTTCTGCCGCCGTTGGGCATCGCAACTCGTCAGTCTACCGATACACTTGCCGTCGACGATCAGAACGTGTCTAAAGCAGCACACTATATTTTGGCTCATGCCTGTGATGGAATCCAGGTTGGAGATGTGGTTGAGCAGACAAAACTCACCCGGCGTGCTCTCGAAACACGATTTAAAAAAGTGCTTAACAAAACACCCCATGAACTGATCACAATCACACGACTATCGAAAGCAGAACGGCTTCTTCGAGAAACCGCCCTAACTCTTGACCAAATTGCAGGCCGCTGCGGATTAGAATACCCGGAATACCTCAGTGTCCTCTTTCGAAAACACCGGAATATGACGCCTGGTGAATTTCGGCAACAACACCGACAATAAGAATCCGCCTACCGAATCGCCATAAACAACTACCAACAATGTTCGGGCGTCACGCAGTCAGCCTTCAACCGTGCTTGTAGCCGGCTGTGATTCTTTCGATGTTCTGTCACCTTTATCCCAGAACAACAACGTGAATGCCACCATGACACCGAGTGCAAACAAGGCTGGCGCATACCACAGTTGGGACCAGTTCACCACGTCATCGGCTGAAGTACATTTGCCCATCCACCACCCAAACGCTTGAGCGCCGATTCCAAGCCCAAAGCCTTGAGTAAGCATCACGATCAGTGATTGAGCCTGACCACGGACTTCAGGTTGCGCCTTCTTATCGGTATAGATCATTCCTGTCACAAAGAAGAAGTCGTAACAGATTCCATGCAGCAGGATACCAACAAAGATTGGTGCAGTGAGCAGCGGACCAGCCTGCCCAAAAGCAAAGCCCCAAAGCCCATACCGAAGTGCCCACGCCAACATGCCAATGGCCAACATTTTTTTTACACCCAGTCGAGCAAAACAGAATGGCATGACAAGCATGAAGATAATTTCACTCATCTGCCCAGTACTCATGGCGCCTGTAGTAGAACCGAACAACTTCACTCCCATTGCATCAACAAATCCATACCCTTTTGCGTAGTACCCGGCCAATGGAATACAAACCAGAAAAGACGCAACTGCAAAGATGAAGAATGATTTGTCTTTCAGTAGCGCCCATGCATCGATGCCAAGGACTTTCGATACAGAAATCGGCTCCCCCTTGGCAGGCGGAGTTGTTTTGGGAAGGGTTAGGCAGTAGACACCCAGAATTGCAGAAGCGATTGCTGCAGCATGAAAAATATGAGGAGAATTATCTGAATATTGAATCGTGCTCATCACCGTATCGAATGTTTGCTGCGCCGCACTGCTCGCCACCCCATTGCTTCCAGCAGCCGCTTTTGACTGTTCAAGTTGTACTGTCGCTTGACTGATAATGTTGCCTTCGCCGTTGAAAAAACGACACCCCCACATCGCCCAGTTACCAACGATCCAACCAATCGTTCCAAGCACTCGGACAGCTGGGAAATCTTTTTCACTGTTAGCAAGATGCTTAAATGACAAGCTTGCTGTAAGTCCCAAGGTCGGCATGAAACACAGCATGTAGGCAAGGAGGCACAGGATCATGGGCTGTGTGAACTGACTTAGAAAACTGTCCGGGGCACCTGCACTGGCAAGTGTGGGCGCAAGCCAGAGGAGGCCAGCGCCAACAATATTCAAGATCGCGAGTACATGCTCCGTATTCATCAAACGATCACAGATCAGACCGAGTGTGAGGGGTGCAAGAATTGCAGCAATCGGGGCGACCGTATAGGCAGCAGCATCGAAGGATCCACCGGGACCTATCTCCGTCATACCTGCATCGTTCAGAAATCCATACATTGCTACATACCAAGATCCCCAGACAAAAAACTGTAAAAACATCATGACACCCAAACGTGTCATTGGCAGTCGAACTGGTGGAGATGTTTTTATTGAATCGCTCATAGCAGAACCTTTTAAGAAATTTATCTTGTTCGAGATTCACACACTTACTGTGGAAACACAATCTTGATTTCACCCCCGCACGGGTGAGCATACGTTGAACAGGCATGCCCGCCAATCACTATCACCGATACCAATCGATACCCGTAGGACCAATTTAACCCAGCTTTTACTTGCGAGTAGCATCAAAAATGGCAAAATAGAGGAGTTCTTCTGAATCACTGCCATAGGGGGCCGTATGCACGCTCGGACAAAAGAAACTCAGTCAAATCCAATTTACCGAGGTCCTCTCCCACACATTTCAACCATTGAGAGAATACCCGTCACCGTATACGACGAGTCCGGAGACGCCAACCGAGCAATCGCTCGTGAAATAGCTGCGCTTATTCGTACTCGGTCTGGCAAAAACCAAAAAACTGTGCTCGGTCTTGCAACCGGTAGCACCCCAGTCGGAATTTACGACGAACTCATTCGGCTCCATACCGAAGAACAGCTCTCGTTCAAACATGTCATCACATTTAATCTCGATGAATACTGGCCGATGGAGCCAGACGCTCTGCAGAGCTATCACCGGTTCATGCGAGAACACCTGTTTGATCACATTGATATTTTGCCCGAGAATATTCATATCCCGAATGGACAACTAAGCCGTAGAGACGTTACTTCTGCATGTGAAGAATACGAAGACAAAATACGTGAAGCAGGTGGTATCGATTTACAACTTCTTGGGATTGGCAGGACTGGGCACATTGGATTCAATGAACCTGGAAGCAGTCTCGAGAGTCGAACACGACTCATCACACTCGACAGTGTCACCCGAGCCGATGCCGCAAGTGACTTCTTTGGTGAGTGGAATGTTCCGAGACAAGCTATCACAATGGGGGTTGGCTCAATTCTTGATGCTCGCCGAGTTGTCTTACTTGCCTTCGGAGAGCATAAAGCACCAATTGTCCGTCAAGCTGTCGAAGACATTCCAAACAGCCACGTATCTGCAAGTTCTCTTCAGCAACACCCCGACGCCAAGTTTGTTCTTGACCGTGCAGCCGCAGCAAAACTGACTCGTTTTGAGTCTCCTTGGCTCGTTGCTCCGCTAGAAGCAATTGGATTGACATGGAGTGAGAGCCTTACTCAAAAAGCTCTCATCTGGCTTTCATTAAAACTTGGAAAACCGATTTTAAAAATCACTGATGAAGACTATAACGAGCACGGACTTCAAGATCTTTTGTCAAAACGCGGCCGTTCTTATGACATTAACATTGAGGTCTTCCGGACATTACAGGACACAATTACCGGGTGGCCGGGTGGCAAGCCCGACGAGACCCGAAAAATTCGTGGCTTATCTGATTCAATAACATCAAAAGAGTTTCCGAAGCGTGTCGTTGTCTTCAGCCCACACCCAGACGACGATGTCATCAGTATGGGCGGCACCTTCATTCGACTTTGCGAACAAGGACACGAAGTGCATGTGGCCTATCAGACAAGTGGGAATATTGCTGTCTGGGATGAAACAGCTGATGCTCATGTAGATTTTGTTGAGGCGTTCTGCCAAGCCTTTGATGTCGGAAAGAAAACAACGGAGATTGCTGAAAAGATAAGGCATTTCCTTCGCACAAAAGCGGCAGGCACAGTCGACATTCCCGAACTCCAACATGTGAAGGGACTCATACGTCGCAGTGAGGCCAGAGCAGGTGCGCGTCACTCCGGTGTTCAACCGGAACGAATTCATTTTCTTGACTTACCCTTCTACGAAACTGGCCGCGTTCGAAAAAAACCAATTGGGCCAGATGACATTCGCATTACTGCAGACCTGCTTGACGCAATCAAACCACATCAAATTTATGCAGCTGGTGATCTCTCCGACCCACACGGCACCCATCGTGTCTGCCTGAGTGCGGTCTTCCAGGCAATGGAAAGCGTTGTCGATCAAGAATGGGCTCAAGCCTGTGAGGTTTGGCTCTATCGTGGTGCTTGGCAAGAATGGGAACCACATGAAATTGATATGGCGGTTCCACTGTCTCCTGAAGAAGTTGAGCGAAAGAGAATGGCAATATTTAAACACGAAAGCCAAAAAGATCGTGCACTTTTTCCAGGACCAACAGACTCTCGAGAATTCTGGCAGCGAGCAGAGGATCGAAACCGAGAGACTGCTCGGCTCTACGACAAACTCGGATTACCAGAATATGAAGCAATTGAGGGTTTTGTGCTCCATCGCTAAATCATTGCTGGAATCCATAATACAGAGAATTTATCTCCGAGAAATATGCTTGGACTCACCTGTTGGCCATTCCGTAAGAAGGCCTGCGTCACCTGTTGTTGACGAATAGTTCTTGCTACCGGAAACGTCGTGAACGTTTGCCCAGACCCGAAAATTGACTAGGTCATTGGTAGCATATCAGGACGACTCTGTCCTAGATCTACGAACGTGCTTATGAAAATGATTTAGGTGCCACAGGCTGCCCACCGTTGGCAGCACTCTTGTCAGCAGCAAAAATCACTTCAAAGGTTCTGGCTGCATCAGTAAAACTTGTTAGAGGCATTTCTTCACCGCGATCAAGTGCATTAAAAAATGCTTGAAACTGACTTTGATACGGATGATCACTCACATCACCGGAGTCACACATTTTCATTGTTAATCGATGCCAAGCATTCCGTTCTTTAGATAGCTTCATGGAGGTAAAGCGATCATCGAAAATGCTTCCCTCACTTCCAACAAGATGCGTATGGAAATAGTAAGGCTGCAAACAATCAACAATAGCTGCTGTCTTCCCAAGAGCACCGTTTGCAAATTTCACAAGCGTCACGCTTGATGTGTCGTATTCATATGGATCGAATGTAGGACTCGCTGTCTTGGTGCTCATGCTTGTCACACTTTCAACGGATTGATCTCCCATCATCATGAGAAGCGCATCCAGAGCATGACAACCAGCCGTTAAAAGGGCACTTCCTCCATTACTTTTTCCCGTATTCCAACGGAACTGACCATACCAGGGTCCGATACCATGATAGTAATCGATTTCACCGTAATGCAGCTGCCCGAGCAATCCGTTTTCAAGCAACTCTTTTGTAACCTGCAGTTGTTCAGAATATCGAAGTTCAAAACAGACACAGCCAAAAACACTATTCGTTTTTGCAGCCTTTAAAATACTAGATACTTCTTCAGGCGAATTCGCCATCGGCTTTTCAAGAATGATATGTTTTTTGGCATCTGCTGCAGCAATGGCTTGCTCGGCATGCTTACTTGGCAAACCAGTAATGTCGATGACATCAATTGATGGGTCGGCGAGCATGGAATGCAGGTCTTGATAGACGCGCAAAGGGCCACCGTGTTGGGCGGTCAACTCGGCAGCGTCAAGTTTACGCGTCGAACAGACAGCTACAACCTGACCTTGGTCGGTAGCATTTATTGCCTCAATATGAGCCGTCGCCGCCCAGCCATACCCAACAACACCGACATTATATTTTTTTGCCATGAAAGAGATTCTCCCCTAAGGTTCCATCGATAGTCTTCACCATACCAGGTAGAAACTCAAGAGCGTCAAAAGTACCCTAGGGCAACTCTTCAATCACGAGGTCTTTGAATCGTACTTCTGCCACACCGTTGCCATGAATTTGCAAACCAATAATTCCGTCACTCGGCAATCCTGATTCAACCTCGGTATAGTCAACGGTCTGAATGCCATCGACCCACAATTCAATATGATTTCCTCTGACTCGAATCCGGTAGTCATGCCAGTCATCTTCTTGAGAGTCTCTCTCAAGAAATATTTCGGGAGGCCGCGCAAGAAACTTTTTACGTCTCGACTCATCATACAAAGCCCCATCATGACCAGCACCAAAGTCAGCCTGATACCCAGCTACCTCATGACTGTCCCGAACTCTTTCACTTCGAAACTGAATGCCTGAGTTGATGAACCCTTTGGTGCCACTGAGTTTTATCCGTAGCCTCAAATCAAAATTTGTATAGCGATTAGTCGTACAGAGAAAATTATTTCTCTCTTGTTTCTTCGATAAAGAACCCCCAACAATTTCCTTGTTTTCTATACGCCATACGTCATTGATATCGCCTTCCCAACCATCAAAAGATGTCCCATTAAACAGGCTGTCTGCAGCGAGCCCAGGAACAACGACCGCGGCGCAAACAAAAGCATACAGTGAACGAGTGATACTGAGCCTACAATGCTGTCTGCGAGAAATACTGACCATTGCTAGCCCACTCCTCTGTTGGTCTCATAGTGATGAAAGAGCACCTGCGTGCCAGCCTCACCGTAGCCTAGTTTCTCTACTAATTCATACAGTTTCTGAGCCACTTCAAGACCGGGAAGACGCAGCCCATGAAGATCTGCTTCTTCTTGAGCAAGGCGAATGTCTTTTACAAGATGACGCACAAGAAAACCAGGTTTGAAATCTTCATTGAGCGCGCGTGGAGCCAAGTTTGTCAGGCCCCAACTACCCGCAGCACCGCCACGTATCACATCCTGAACTGCTGATGGGTCAAGGTTACTGGCTTTCGCCACAGCAAGAGCTTCACACCAAGCCACCATACCAATTGCCACCGCAATCTGATTCGATAGCTTACACCGCTGACCACTACCAGCAGGACCGAGACGTGTGACCGATTGGCCCATTTGCTGAAGGAGTGGCTCTCCCCGATGAAATGCCTCGTCTTCTCCACCAACCATGATGACAAGGCTCTTGTTTCGCGCACCTACATCACCACCAGAAACCGGTGCATCGAGGGCTTCTATATTCCGCTCTCTTGCTACGCTTGAAATACGCTCTGCCAGACGAGGACTTGAGGTTGTCATGTCGATAAGAAGACTCCCTGACTTTGCGGCGGCAATGACACCTCCACCAGCCGTCTTCCCAAAATACACCTGCTCAACGTCCGATGGGAGGCCAAGCATCGTGATCACTACGTCGGCAGCATTGGCTGCCGATTCAGGCGTATCGTGCCATGTTGCTCCCCGCTCGAGTAACGCCTCGGCTTTCTCACGAGTTCGATTGTGAACATGAAGTGGATGACCATTCATAATTAGATGCCCCGCCATACTGGAACCCATAATGCCGGTTCCAATAAAAGCGATTGAGCGAGGTAACAATGGCATCAGCATATACTCATAAAGATACGATTCTCACAGTTTCGAGCATGATACATCAAAGTGAAATGACATATGAAAATTATTCGTTTTTTAAAACAAAACAAAGAAGCTTTCGGAAACCTGCACGAAGACAACCATGTCACACTTCTCGAAGGAGATATCGCATCTGGTTTTTCTGACACCGGCGCACTGGCGACTGTTGAAAAAATCTTAGCACCTATTTTACCTAGCGATATTCTTTGCATTGGGCTTAACTACAAACGACATGCAACTGAAACTGGTGTTGTACCACCTGAACATCCTATTCTTTTTCTTAAAAATACCGGCTCACTTCAGCACCCAGAAGACCCGGTCATACTTCCACGAAAGCTGCGTAGTGAAAAAGTTGACTACGAATGTGAACTTGCAGTTGTTCTTGGGAAACGATGCCACAACGTCAGTCGAGACGAAGCCCACCAACACATACTCGGGTACACATGCGGCAATGACATCTCAGCTCGTGACTGGCAGAAAAACGGTGGCGGCGGACAATGGTGTCGAGGCAAGACATTTGCAACGTTCTGTCCACTTGGACCCGTGATTACGACTCCAGACGAAATCAAAGACCCAAACAAATTATCACTCAAAACAATTCTCAACGGACAGATCATGCAAGAGGGGAACACAGATGACATGATTTTTGATGTCCCCACATTGATTGAGTTCTTATCAGCCAGCACGGTCTTAAATTCTGGAACGGTCATACTTACAGGCACACCACATGGCGTTGGGTTCGCCCGCACCCCACCCGTGTATCTTCAGCCTGGTGACGAGGTTACCGTCGAGATAGAAGGTATCGGCCGTCTCACGAATCCAGTGATCGAAGAAACCGATCACGATGTTCACGGAGACTAGAGCATCACGCTCGCCGATAACGAATCGACCTGTTTATACTGCCGATGATTTCCCAGATTATGAGCTGGGGGGAGATTGATATGGTCCAATTGGGAATGGATGAACACCACGTAATTGTTGTGGCCTCCTAAAGCCTTCTCATTCCTTTTTTTTGACATTTGCTATTCAGGGAGCTGAACGCATGGCCCAGACAATGACCACACCCACCGTTCATCGATTCGGAAAACTTCCTGACGGACAAGAGGTCAGCCTGTTTACCTTAGAAGCTCCCGGAGGCTGGAAAGCCACAATCACAAACTACGGGGCCATTGTGACAAGCTTTTGTGTTCCTCAAAAACAGGGTGAACCAGTTGACGTTGTACTCGGATTTGAATCTCTTGACGGCTATCTCAGCGGCCATCCCTACTTTGGTGCAATATGTGGCCGAGTTGGTAATAGAATCGCAGATGGACTTTTTTCAATACATGGAAAGTCATACAAGGTTGCTCGAAACAACGGCCAAAACCACCTTCATGGTGGTGTCATCGGATTCGATAAACAACTCTGGAACGCAACACCACGGCTTTCAGAAAAAGGACCTGCTCTCGATCTTGAACTCACATCACCGACTGGGGATGAAGGGTATCCCGGAACGCTCTACTCAAAAGTTACATACACGCTTACTCCAGATGGTGAACTATGGGTTGAAATGGAGTCGACCACAGATGCTCCGACCATTGTGAATCTCGTGCATCATACGTATTGGAATATTGCTGGCCAGGCAACAAATAACATTGAGAACCACACGCTTACAGCACACGCTGATCGATATCTTCCTCTCGATAAAGGCGGCATACCGACAGGAATAATTCGTGACGTTGATGGCACTCCTTTCGACTTTCGTCTTTCACCTGATAATCAATCTAATCTCGGAGACGTAATCGTGGCCCTGACTCCGTCACCGGAAGGGGCCGAAAGAGGAGGTGTTGACCATTGTCTCGTGATCAACAACTGGAAACCCGACAGGGCACTTCGGCCGGCAGTCACGCTCACTGATCCCACCAGTGGAAGAAGCCTTGAAATCTTTACCGATCAACCCGGCATTCAAGTCTACACAGGCAATTATCTTGACTCATCACTCAAAGGGAAATCTGGGGTCGCCTACAAACAGCACGCGGCCATCTGTCTTGAGACCGAGTGTTTTCCGGATGCTATCAATCAAACAGAATGGCATGGGGAATGGCCGTCCGGCTGTCTGAATCCTGGTGAAACCTATAAGCACACCATGGTGCATCGATTGACCACAGGATACTAGTTCGAGTCAGGCCGTGTCAGGTAACCCATCGAATCCATCCACTCAATGACTCGGTGAGGCCACGCATCAACAGGCAAGCCCTTTTTTTTCATACCAAAACCATGCCCACCCTTTGCGTACACGTGCACCTCACAAGGAATATCGTGCTTCTTGTACTCAACGGCAAGAAGGAAACTGCCACTCGCTGTCCAAGGATCATCTGCAGCATGCACGAGACACAGTGGTGGTGACGTATCTTTTACAGTGATATCCGAGAGCAGCGGCCCCTCAGTACCACGCTCAACGAGATAGGCTGGATAAACAGGAATCGCGAAGCTCGGTATTGAATTTTCAACATCCAATTTTTCATCCATTGGGTACGTATGTTCGCTTCCATGCAAGCATGTCATAACAGTGAGATTCCCTCCTGCAGAAAAACCGAGCATCCCAATGCGACCTGAGTCGACTCCCCATTCTTCTGCGTGATGATGAATCATTCCAATCGCTCGTTGCGCATCTTGGAGAGCACGTTCCCGTGGCGATGGCACACGGTACTTCAAAAGAATAGCCGTCACTCCGTGTTCAGTGAGAAACTCACAAACATCTGTACCCTCATGCTCATAGGCTAAAATCTTGTAGCCGCCGCCAGGGCAAACAAGCACTGCCGCGCCATTTGGATCATCTGGACGGTACACCGTCATTTGTGGCCGAGTCACATTGGTAATCCGCAAAATTCCATTCTTGTTTGTTCGCACTTCCTCAGAAGGCTCAGCCTTCTGCCCGGAAAGCGGAACACCATCTGGCCAAAGATCGAGCACAAGTGGCTCTGCTGTAAGACGAGATGACACTCCGAAGAGAACCGTGATACAAAAAAAATACAGCAGATAAGTCCTGCATGCGAGCATATTTTTTTAAACCTTTTTAAAACAAAATGAGTATCAGTCGTCCGAGGAAACTATGACTTTTGCTTACTCTTCTGGTTCTTTTTTCTACCACGCCTCGGCGGATCAACAGCCGGCACCTTGAGTTCTTTTCGTAATCTATCAAGCTCTGCATGCAATTCTTTTTGTGCCTTTGCATACTCAGGTCGATCATAAACATTCTTCATTTCATGTGTGTCCTGCTTACGGTCAATCAAGGTCCAATAATCCATATCGGGCTCATAGAAATGAAAAAGCTTGTATCGGTCCGTGACGACACCGTAGTGCTTTCGCACACTATGGCCTCCCGGAAATTCATAGTAGTGGTAATAAAAGCTTTTTCGCCAATCGCTCGGAAGTCGGCCTGCCAATAACGGAGCAAGGCTTTTCCCATGCATGTCGGAAGGAATGGATTGCCCAGCCAACTCAAGAAACGTTTCTGGGAAGTCAAGTATCGAAACAATTGCATCCGATGTCGTGCCCGGCTGCGTCACGCCTGGCCATCGCACAATACACGGTGTTGTGAGCGACTCTTCATAAATCCATCGCTTATCAAACCAGCCATGTTCACCAAGATAAAAACCTTGGTCCGATGAAAACAAGACCATGGTGTTTTTACTCAAACCCGCCGAATCAAGATAATCAAGAAGTTTGCCGACCGCCTCGTCAACGGCTTTCACGCAACCAAGATAGTCGTGCATATACCTTTGGTAACGCCACTTCACGAGATCTTTCCCTGTGAGATTCTGTTTGCGAAACTCGTCGTTACGGGGTCCATAGTACGCATCCCAATCCTTTTTTTGCGCATCCGAAATAGTCCGTGGTGGTTCCAGTTTTGCATCGAGTGGACGAAATGTTTTTTCCAGCGTCATATCTTGTTCATGCTCAGCTCGGCCACGACCTGAATAGTCATCAAACAGCGTTTCGGGTTCTGGAAAAACACGGTCGCCATTCCAGCCAAGATGCCGCAAGGCTGGGGACCATTCACGGTGAGGCGCCTTATGTTGTGACATGAGAAGAAATGGCTTGGACCGATCTACAGCCTTCAACCAATCGATTGATAAGTCTGAAACAATATCCGTGACGTATCCTTCATGCTGAAGCGACTCACCATTTTTGATCATTTTCGGGTTATAATATGAACCTTGACCAGGCAGAATATGCCAATGATCAAAACCCGTTGGGTTACTCTTAAGGTGCCACTTTCCAATCATGGCTGTTTGATAGCCAGCCGTTTGCAGCATTTTGGAAAATGTGGGCTGTGATCCGTCAAACTCATCCCCGTTACAACAAAAACCATTTACATGAGCGTATTTACCGGTCAGGATTGCAGCTCGACTCGGACCACAAATCGAATTTGGAACCATACAACGACGAAAGAGCATGCCTTCTTGAGCGAGCCGATCAATATTTGGGGTATCGAGTAATTTGAGGGGATGACCATAGCAACTCAGTGCCTGGTTGGTGAGATCATCACAGAAAATCATCACAATATTGGGAGGTTGTTTCGCTTCAACGGCCGCACAACAAAAGCAGACAAAGAAACAGACAAAAACAAGCAACCTGTTCATAAAACCCCCTTGTAAGCAAAAACAGCATGTCTTTTAGTATCACATGATGAGCCGATAGTTGTACCAGATACATTCTAAAATGTCGTAACGCCGTTGCCCTTACGAGTGATTTAATACGGCAGAATATCACTTATTCCTGCTCGTCACCCGTGGCGATTGGCTCCTGCCATGGAACCTGCGCCGCCACCTGCACGTGATGACGCAGTTTCTCTGTTAAGTCCTTTACGATCAACCGATGACTATCGCTCACGTCAATCGATTCAAGCGGATCATCGTTTAAATTAAATAGCTGGTAGTTTTCAAAAGGTGTGTTTTGAAGCAATTTCCATGGCCCACGTCGCACGGCATAGTAGTCCTGACCTTGATAGATCTGGCCTCCTTCTCGCCGCACCCAGAAAAGAGTTCGGTCGAATGACTGCCGCTTGCCAAGCAACGTTGGCAAGATAGACATGCCATCGATCTCGTGCTTGATATTCGCACCAGCAGCCTCGCAGAATGTCGGAAAAAGATCACTTGTCAGTGCAACAAGATCGCTCCGTGAACCTGGTGCAATGTGCCCAGGCCATACTGCACAAAACGGTACTGCAATACCGCCCTCATACATTTCTTGTTTGAAGCCTCGATGTGGACCACAGTGTGCGTGACTTCCTTTATGGCCACCGTTGTCAGATGTAAAAACAATGAGTGTATTTTCAGCCTGTCCGGTTTTCTTGACACAATCTACAACTCGACCAATTCCGACATCGAGATGTTCAATGAATGCAACTAGCTTTGCCCGGGTTGGATCTATGCCAGGCTCACGCGACAAAACCTTTTCGAGATATGCTCGTGGGGGTTGCACTGGGGTATGCGGCGCATTGAATGCAAGGTAGCAAAACCACGGTTGCACTTTTCCAGCCCGCGACGTTATGTAGTCGGCTGCCCAATCACTAAAAATATCGGTCGCATGTCCCTCCGGCCGGACATCCTCAGTATTCAGCCGCATGTAGTGCCGGTCATGACGAGTATGAGTCCAATAGTCGTCCATCATGTCGCCGAGAAATCCATGGAAATGATCAAACCCATGGTCTGTTGGACGAGATGGAGCCTCAAGCCCAAGATGCCATTTGCCAATAATGGCCGTGTGGTAACCAACTGCTTTAAGCGGCTTTGGTAGGAGAATTGCATCTGGGTTGAGAAACCCCCAGTTATTGTCAGGGTGCGTGCGAATGACACCCGGAACTCCGACTTTGTCTGGCACCATACCGGACAAAAGGGCTGCACGAGTTGGTGAACAGACGGGACAATTTGCATAAAAGTTATCGAACCGCATTCCGGAGGCAATGAGCGAGTCTATTGCTGGAGTCTTTAAGTCCTTTGCACCGTATGCAGCAGCATCGCCCCATCCTTGATCATCAGTCAGAATCATCAAGATGTTTGGGGCCGAATGAGTATTTTCCGTGGCGGCATAGGTTCTACCGACAGTAACCAACAACCCTGCCACCATAAGAAGAGCATGGCACATCCGTCTCTTCAATATATTTGTCATTATTTCTCTACACACGCTGTTCATAGACAACCTTAACCCCTTCCCCGCTCACAAGAAATTGAAAACTGAGACCGGAATGTCACACATGCTACTTCTATACCTTGAACGACACGTTATGACTTTCTATCATTTTTCAACAGATTCCCTTTTCAAATAGATTTCCTCAAAGCATTGCACCGTGAAACAAAGTGCTTATCTCGAATGACTTGACACGTAGCCGACATCGCCAACTATTACGCATGCAAGAAACTCTTACAACAACGCAGACATACCTCAAATATTTAAAGTGAGAATTGACACTCCAGAAACTGGCCAAGAAGATGCTATCTATCGGTACAGTATATTAACTCCCACAACAATCACAGCCGCTTATCAACCACTGATCATATCAGCCGCATTGCATTCAATAGAGCGTCGAGAAAAATACTGGGGACTTTCAATCCAATACCTTCATTTCATCCTATAGGAGCTATGAACCATGCTTCCTAAACCCCAAGCCAAGAATTCAGCTGGTGATGTTCTCATCGTTATTGGTGATGCCTCAGAAACAGTTGATACCCTTTACCCATACTTTCGTCTCCAGGAATCTGGTTTCCGACCATATATCATTGCTCCAGAAAAACGATTGCACCAGATGGTCTTACACGAAGTGCGACCAGGATGGACCATTACGAAGGAATGGGAGGGGTATCAAATCATGGCGGATGCTGCTTTTGCCGACGTCTGCCCGGAAGATTATCAAGGCATTTTTTTCAGCGGAGGAAGAGCGCCCGAATATATCCGCTACAACTCTGATCTTATTCATATCACGCGGCACTTTTTTGAGCAGAACAAGCCTGTGGCGAGTGTCTGCCACGGTGTAGAAATACCTGCCTATGCCGACTGCGTCCAAGGACGACGCATGGCTACTGTTGAAAAATGTCGTCACGAACTGGAATCAGCAGGTGGTATTTTTATCGACGCCCCATGTGTCGTGGATAAAAATCTCATAAGTGGCCGAACTTACCACGACAGCGGCTTGTTTATTGGAGCCTGGATAAAGCTCCTTGAGGCTTCTCGTAAAACCTGAGAACGAATGACCAAAATCTGTGCTACAGACCTAGTGTGCCGCAGCTTCTTGTTCGGCTCGAAGGATTTCAAGGGGCTCAATGATTTCGTCCAGTCGTTCATTAAAAAGATCACCGATAAGGAGATCTGTGACATGACCACGAAGATGTGGAAACCGCTTAACGAACTTGCCAAAATTGAAACCGTCATAAAACTCATAAACTAGCCGCCGCATTCGATCCATGCCCCGAACATAATCCTTTCCCCAAGAACCTAATCGCTCTGCGGACAAGTCATTCTCTTGGAGCGCGGCAACTACCGCATCACCAGCAAGTTCCCCACTTTTCAGAGCTAACAATATACCTGAGGAGTAGAGCGGGTCGAGAAAACCAAAAGCATCACCAACGAGCACCCAGCCGTCACCTGCAACATCTCTTGCTCGATAAGAATATTCTTTAGCAACACGAACAGATTCGATTTTTGTTGCATTGTCAAGGCGTCCATGAAGCCCAAGACAGTGTTTCATTTCGGCAGCATAAAGCGTTTCTAAATCTTTCTTCTCTTTATTTTGAAAAAGATAATCATACCCAGCAACTACGCCAATACTCACAACATCATCGTTCAACGGTATGTACCATAACCAGCCCTGCTTGTCGGCGAGTTGCATGACAAGAGTCGCACCTTCGTCGCGACCAGTTCCTCGTGCCGCACCTTTCCAGTAACTCCACAAAGCTGCTTTTTTCAGAATTGGATCCCACTCGCGAAGGCCGAGCCTACTTGTGACCATTGCAGCTTGACCACTCGCATCTATCACGACCTTCGCAGAAATTGTTGATGTCCGCCCAAACTCATCAGCTACACGGACTCCCGTCGCACGCTTCCCCTCAAATAAGACCTCAAGAACACGCATGCCTTCGTGCACCTTAACCCCGTTCGACTCTGCGTTACGAAGCATCATTTCATCGAAATCTGCTCGACGAACCTGCCATGTTTGTGAACTTTCGTCATCTCGATGATCAATAAAGTAGAAAGGTGCTGAAAGCACTCCCTTTTCATTTACGAATTGAACAGAATGCTTTTCAACAAAGCGGCTTCCTCGCAAGCGTTCAACCATACCGAGACGTTTTAATGTCCAGAACGTTTCTGGGATAAGTGACTCCCCCACGTGGAACCGAGGAAACTTCTCCCTCTCAAAAAGTGTGACGCAGCGTCCCTGCTGAGCTGCAATCGTTGCAGCAGTCGTGCCCGCCGGCCCACCACCGATAACTATCACTTCGGTTTGTTCTGGAATTTGCACCGCGTCTGGTGATCGCTCCACCATGTTTTTCTCCTCATCATCAACACGTAACGTCCACGGCACCACATTTGGCACAGTATTCTCTATTTCCTTCTTAGTCCAAAGAACCCTAGGGTCAAACTACAAACTATCACATCTATGCAAGCGAACCTTGATTACAAGCATTTTTCGCTCCTTCTCGACATCCATATGATGCAGCAAGGAACCATCGAACTGCTTATCTTTTCCCGTTATCTTTTCCCGCTGGTTCTTTTTCCGGGGGCACCTTCTCCGCTGGTACCCACATTTATTATATCGCGCGAGCTACTGTGCAAGAAACAGAGGAAGCGGACTTCCGCGAAGCAACTGCAATGCCGTCTCACCAAACAATTTACGCAAAAGAAGGTTCTTGGCAGAATTGCCAGCGACTAAAAGATCAGCCTCCCATTTTTCTGCGTAGGGCACGACTTCTTGCACAGGATCTCCCTGGATCAGATCGATCTCAACATCTCTACAATGCGACGCAAAGTAGTCTTCAGCAGCTTTCAAACGACGGCTTCCTGCATTGAGATCATTACAGAAATGGATAACGCGTACTTTTGCCTCTGGATAAATTCCAGACTGAACAAAATGCTTGAATGTTTTTGCACTTTCGAGTGAACCCGAATAGGCGACAAGCACACGACGTACAGGCCGGAACGTTTCCGAGACGGCAAGCATTGGGCGAACCCCTGCAGCAACTAGCCGCTCGAGACTGTCTGTCGGCTCTGGGACTACATCATGTTCGAAAAGACCGTGAAGCCCAAACACACAGAGATCCTGATAGCGAACCAGGTCGGCTACGATTTCAAATGGGTCCCCTGTTTGCTCACTCGTTTGATGAGGCACACCGGCTGCCATACATTTTTCTGCAAAAAGCTTGTTTGCCTTCTCAATTTCAGCAGCGACTTTTTCCATGCGATCTTGACGGAGTTCCGCTGTCAGCGTTTCAACGCCTACACCAATTGGCCGTGGACCTGTCCACTCAAGACGTGACGGATCGACAACTGCCACACCAAGAAGTTCGGCTTGCTGAGATTGAGCAATTTCGATGGCATGGCTCACAACTGATTCAGCGTGGCGGCTCGTTCCAAGCCCAACAAGGATACGTTTTATCATGGCAGCATTTCAGGGTTCGTTATCAGGAATTGTCAAAAATCAAAACACTACAATTCAGCCATCTTAAATTCTTCCACACTTCAATCGCAGCGACTACCTTCATCAACGGCGCACGGGAAACGCAGACTATTCGATACAACAGCACACCTTGTCGTTACGACAAACCCAACCAAACCATGCAGTCGTTTGCTAGCGAGCGTTAGGTCATCAAACTGACGGCATTACTTTCCTGAAAACCTAGATACGGTGCAGAAAAGATTTATCCGAGCGAATAGATAAGGAACAAGCCACCGAGAATAACAAAGAACATGAGGAATGCATCTGGTTCTACAAATGGAATCCGGCGTTCACCATGATAAAGCTGCCCTAATGCAGCAATAGCGGTAGCAAGACAAATGACAAATGCGGTTACTGCATGAACCTCCGACACATTCAGGAAAATTGATCCATCGTAGAACCCATCAAGCACAACAAAAAGAACAATATTAAAAGCATTGCTTCCAAAGGCGTTTCCTATCGCAAGATCGATGGCACCGATACGAATTGCTGTCAGTGATGCAACGAGTTCGGGCAATGATGTCGTTACGGCAACAAGTGTTGTACCGACAAAGGTTCCGCCAAGCCCTGTTTCTTCAGCCAAAGCACCTGCTACATGTGCGAGCTGGGGCCCGACAAAACACAAGACGGTTGCAGCGATACCAAAAACAAGAGACGGCAACAAAAATGGTGTTTTATGAATCGCCTTCGTCGGAGGTAATACATTGTCACATGATTGAGCTTCGGCAGAAATTCTTAGCGCGATTCGTTGATTCAAAAAAATCATCCGCGCACCGAAAATATATGCCAAGAGAATTGCCCAGGACCAGGCACTTATGCCAAAGAAGGATCCTGTTGCCAGTTTATCAGACGTAACGATGGCTAAGCCGGCCAGCGATGTCACTGCAATACATAATATTGCCGAAAGTGCATGAGCGGCTCCTTCCCGTGAGAGCATTTTTTTTCCTGAACGAACACTCAAATCAACTGCTGCCAAAATAAGCAGATTCATGAGACTGCTGCCAAGAAGATCGCCAGCAGCCAGATCAACAAACCCGGAACGAATCGCTGCAATATCAACAGACAATTCGGGCAGTGACGTAACTCCTGCCAAGAGTAAACTACCCACAAGAAGTCGGCCAAGCCCTGTTGCCTCAGCAATTCGATCTGCCGACCGGGCCAGCAATGACCCCGCAATCGCAACAGCACCAGCGAGCAACACAAATTGTCCGACGAGCAAAACAGGCATACTTTTTATCCGAGCACAAAGTCATTCATGTTATCTGAGCCCAAAGTCATTCATCGGCCTTGGTGTCGCTTCCTAAACGTCACGAGTTGATCTGCCTGTCGACGAACATCTCGATCACTGAGTGGCTTCGCGAGGACAAGACCAGCAATAAAGCCAGCTACGTGTGCTGAATAAGCAACTCCTCCCCCTGCATCCGAAAGGCCCAGTACAACCTGCATGAGGAAGTAGATACCAACGGCCACGTAACCAGGAACGTCCATAATGATCCGAACCAAGATGACACTCACACGACGGTTTGGATGGAGCACAAGATACCCACCCAACACACCAGAAATTGCACCAGACGCACCAAGACAAGGCGTCAGCGCCTCATCTCCTTGAGCATTGAGCACGACAAAGGCAAGTGAAGCCAAAACACCGGCAGCTAGATAGAAGATGAGATAGCGGGCATGGCCCATGTCATCTTCGACATTGTCACCGAAGATAAAAAGGAACCACATGTTACCCAGCAGGTGCATCCACCCACCGTGTAGAAAAATTCCTGTGATTAAGGTGAGGTAAACAGGGATTGGTGTTGGTCGAAGTCCTGGTACCGACACCTGATATTGCTGGCCCTCATATTCAACCTCGCGTATCGCAGGTTCAGTCACAATATCTTGGCCGGTCACAATTTCAGCTGGAACTTGGCAGAAGGCGAGGGTCACATTATCATTCTGTCCGCCTTGTTGAAAAAGCACAAAGACAAAAATGTTCGCTGCGATGAGTGACCAGGTCACCCATGGCATTCTCTGACGGTCAGAATTATCATCGCCAAGTGGAAAAACCATAATCGGAAGGTCTGAAGGAATCTGATTATCACATTGTCACAATAACAACGTATCAGTTTCCCAATGTAAGCCCTACGAATAAAAAAAGGGACTGTTTCACGCAGCCTTCGAGCGTTGTGAACTCTTCACCTTTTGAGTCGGCGATATATCGGCTTCTTCGAGCTTTTGCTCAATCCATCCATCGACGCTCCAGGGGCCACCACCGGCATAAATCATTGCAAGCAGTCCGCCACCAATCGCCATATTTTTCATGAACTGAATGATCTGCAATTGTCTTTGGGTTGGGTCAGCAATCATCCAAAAATCATGGAAGTAAAATGTTGCTGCCGCGAGAAAGACAAACAAAAAGGCCGCCCCAATCCGAGTCCAAGCACCAGCTAGAACGGAAAGGCCGCCAATAAGAATGAGACCAATTGCACCGAACAATGCAAGCCGAGGGTTGGGGATCCCTTCGCTGCCCATATATTCAGCCGTTTGTGAGAAGTGACGGATTTTACTATCGAAGGCACTGAACAAAAAAATTGCTACGATCATAAAGCGAGCTAGCAGAGAGATGCATCCCTGAACAAAATTGGCAAACTGTTCCATGATGTAACCGTTCCTGCCTTTGTCTCGCAGTCCATATCCGAAGCTAGAATCTTTTGCGAATAGTCGCGTCCATCGGCATTCACCGCAAGACCGGATGGCTTGTTAATCCTGGCAATCTTGAGAAGCAAGGGGGCCGTACAGCCTTTTTGAGGTTCTCAGGCAAGCATGTACTCGTCTCCTAGGCATTCAATTGCCGGTTGCTAACTCGTTACGCAGTGAACTGCTCCTCGTCCACGAATTAATTCAAGGGTAGAGAATGGCACAATTTCTCGATGTGGAAAAAACTTTTGAATTGTCGCGATCACATCACTATCGAAGTCATGATCGAATGTTGGAACGTTGACACCGCCATTGAGGATAAAGAAATTAGGATAACTTACTGGGAGTTGCACATCACCAAAACGATTACTTGGTGGTAAATTAATAGGTACAACATCTAGCAGTCGCCCCCGAGCATCCTTGAATTTTCTTAACAAATCAAAGTTTGCTTCAAGTGACTTGTGATTTAAATCACTACGATCAGGCTGACGAGCAGCAACAACTCAACCGGGTGCAACAAAACGAGCTAATTGATCGATATGACCATCCGTATCATCGCCAGCAAGATCACCACTTGCCCATAGAACCTTTTCAATTCCTAACAAAGACTGAAGACCTGCCGTAAGATCCCCGCGAGACCATCCTGGATTCCGTCATGGATCATCAATACATCGATGATTCACCAAAAGCGTTCCTTCACCATCTGTTTCAATCGCACCACCCTCAAGAATAATTTGAGTCTCCAGCACGCGAAGCCCAAGATACCTTGCAATCTTACGGACGACAGCGGCATCAACGTCCCAAGGCGGATCTTTACACCCCACGCGTTAAAACCAAAATCTACGACAACGAGTTCTTGCTGTTCACCCTTTGACTTGAGAAAACCGATCCGATATCTCGCAACCACGTGTCATTGGTTGGGATTTCGATGAACTCAATCCGTGCCTTGTCTTGCAACTGGGGTGAAGTATTACGAAGCACAGCATCACTTCCAATGACTCTGGCGGGCTCGTACCGAGCCAGCAATCTGACAAGCTTAGAAAAAGCGACCAGCACCTCATCAAAATCACCAAGGAAGCTTGCTCTTCGGTGCGGCCAAGCGACCCATGTTGGAGCATGTGGCGTTCATTCGACAGATAATCGGTAATCCCTTTTCTGTGAAGACATCGACCTTGATCCTACAAAAGATCGGTCATCGCCCCACGTGTGGGATTTTCCATGTGGATCCTGATACGGTCTTGGTTCCTCCGCACCGACAGTTCATCAAAACAATTCCCTGACGTCGAAACAACGGGTCGCTACGGCTAGTGCTACATTTTTACAACTGAAGAAGAGCACGCAGCGTCTTGCAAACTTATCAGGCTACAACCTCATCCATCTTTGCAGCGGGAACTGGGTACTGCTCTGCTAACTCGGCAACTTCTCGACGAGTAGTCTCCAGCACCTGCTTATCTTCAGGAGCCTTCAGGACTCGAAGAATCCAAGTCGCTACCTGCTCCATCTCGTCAGGCCCCATTCCTCGTGTCGTAAGGGCTGGCGTGCCTAACCGTATTCCTGATGGATCGACGGGCTTTCGCTCGTCGTATGGGATCATGTTTTTGTTACAAGTAATTCCACAACGATCAAGGGCTTCCTCCGCCAACTTTCCACCAAGGCCAAGCGGTGTGACATCTACCAACATCAGATGGTTATCGGTGCCACCACTCACTAATTTCACTCCACCAGCCGCAAGTGACTGAGCGAGTGAACGAGCATTGGCTACAACTTGCTCCGCATATTCTCTGAATTCAGGCCTAAGTGCCTCTGCAAAAGCAACTGCTTTTCCTGCAACAACGTGCATCAATGGTCCACCCTGAGTTCCTGGGAACACCGCACGATCAAGATCTTTTGCATGCTCTGCCCGACACATAGCAATACCACCGCGGGGTCCGCGTAGTGTTTTGTGTGTCGTGCTTGTTACAAAATCTGCGTACGGCACCGGACTATTATGCACGCCAGCCGCAACAAGACCTGCGTAGTGCGCCATGTCTACTAATAGTTTTGCTCCGACTTCACTCGCTATCTCTGCGAATCGGTCATGAGGAATTTCTCTTGGATAGGCGCTTGCTCCAGCGACAATCAATTTCGGTTTATGCTCACGAGCAAGTCGAACGATCTGATCGAAATCAAGGAGATGATCATCCTGCCGAACACCATAATGAACAAAACGATACAAAATACCCGAGCTATTAAGACGCATTCCGTGGGTAAGGTGACCACCGTGCGAAAGATCGAAGGCAAGCACCGTATCGCCAGGTTGAATAGCGGCAAGGTATACCGCTGAGTTTGCTTGGCTTCCTGAATGAGGCTGCACGTTCGCATGCTCCGCGCCGAAAAGTTGTTTGGCTCTATCTCTTGCCAGATCTTCAACTGTGTCGACGTACTCACAACCACCATAATAGCGACGGCCGGGGTATCCTTCGGCGTACTTATTAGTTAACACACTACCGACTGCCTGCATGACTGCCGGGCTCGTGAAATTTTCACTCGCGATCATTTCTAAACCCTCGGCTTGTCGGGTTTGCTCCGCAGCAATAGATGACCAAACTGCAGGATCTTCTTGTTCAACAAAGTTCACAGATCACCTCTTGGTTTTGTGATGGTTTTCAAAGCAGTGTGTTTCAATCCGGCCGTACGAATTATAATCTATTGTGTAAGCAGAATGGGATGTCGTCAACGAATGAAAATGAGTCCGGGGAGCACCAGTGGTTCTGGCATAAATGTAATCACCGGAATTACAAGTGAAGCTAGACCTAAAACTGTTCTTATTCTACCTAAAGGCTGCGATTCATTCCGAATTGGCGGATGATCGACACCCATAAAAGTAATAATGACGATCATGAGAACCCAATGATTCGCGCCCGAAATAATGATAGCGGTGATTGCTCCAAGCAGGACCGCTCGGGCTACTCCACGAGAACGATGGCCGAAAAGAGCATGGCACACATGCCCACCATCGAGTTGGCTGATCGGGATCATATTTAGCCCCGTCACAAGGAAACCAACCCAGCCAGCCATCAAAAATGCATTTGGACTCAGTACCTGCCCTATTGGCCAATCGGGTCGAATAAGCCCTAGAAGCCATGTTGCGAGCAGTGGCATGGAAAACATGCTGGCTTCTGCTGGCTGAGCCCACACCAATCCTACGATGAAAAGAGGAACTGCTACGACAAGGCCAGCAAGAGGCCCTGCTAACGCAATATCGAATAGTTGCTTTCTATCTGCTCGAGACCCTTCCATACCGATAACGGCCCCAAGAGTCCCAGTGAGCATCACTGGTAGCGGCAGAAAAAATGGAAGCGTCGCCGGAATGTGATGCTGCCACGCGGCAACAAAGTGCCCAGCTTCATGTGCTGATAATATTGCCATCACCGAGATCATATAGATCAGGCCGCGGGACCAGTGTTCCGATACATCAATGAGGAATCCATCGTACAGACCGAGGATAACTGGTTGCCAGCCAACCGTGCCAGCAGCAAAAGTCGTGAGACAAGTAGCAATATAAAGGTAGATTTGTAAGCGAGCGCGTCTAGACCGAGTCCCAGTGCAACTCAGATCCCTCTCCTGGTTGTCATCAGTCGTTAACATCTCAGAAGTCAGCTGAAAAGTTTCAGCAGAATCAGCAGACTCAAGATTATTGGCAGGGTATTCTCTCATAGGACTCGTACAGAATAGCCATTGAGAACAAAATTTGACTGCTAGAATCTAATTTCCTTGAAAAATCTAGGTAATGGTTTTAATTATATCAGGATATATGTGACTTCCCTGGAAAGCCTGAAACAAGAAATACAATGAGTGATCCTTTCTCAAATACTGCCGATCCTGCTGGTATCCGTCGACAATTTGCTGGGGTAGACCTTGAGGAACTTGCCAAGAAACACGGCACTCCATTTTATGCTTACGATGCAGACATGATCCGACAACGATGTGCTGACCTCAGTGAGTGGGATACCGTTCGTTTCGCTCAAAAGGCATGTTCGAACATAGCCATCCTGAATCTCATGCGACATGAGGGCGTTCTTGTCGATGCTGTAAGTCATGGCGAAATCGCAAGAGCCATGGCTGCAGGCTATCAACCACACGGCAAATCTGGGTACCAGGAAGGCTTACCCTCAGCTGATCCAATTGTTTATACCGCTGATATTTTTGATCGCGAAAGCCTTGAGGCTGTTGTGCAACACGGTATTCATGTCAACTGCGGATCCGCAGACATGCTCGAGCAGTTGGCAGAACGTGTCCCAGGGGCAAATGTGACACTTCGAATAAATCCTGGCTTCGGTCATGGTCACAGTCAAAAAACGAATACGGGAGGAGAAGGATCCAAACACGGCATCTGGCACGAGGCTGTCCCAGATGTTCTTCGACGGGCGGAATGGGCGGGACTGGCAGTAACAGGGCTGCACATGCACATTGGCAGTGGTGCTGACTTAGACCATCTTGCTACGGTAGCCGAGTCACTTGAAAAGACAGCACATGATATTGGTCGTTCACTCACCATGATCAGCGCGGGCGGAGGACTCCCGGTACCATATCAACAAGATGAAAGCCGAGCTGATCTCTCAGGTTACTTTACGTTATGGGATACGACTCGAAAACGCCTCGAAGATTCATTCGGACATCGTATTCGGCTTGAAATTGAACCGGGTCGATACCTTACAGCTGAGGCCGGCATTTTGGTGACTGAAGTCAGAGCGACGAAGCGGCAGGGCTCAAAAAAGTATCTTTTAGTTGATGCTGGTTTCCATACCCTTGCTCGCCCCGTTCTTTATGGATCATATCATCCGATGAGTCTGTGCCCAACCTCGACGACACCACCTCGAGAGCTTGAGTCGGTTGCCGTAGGTGGACCACTTTGTGAATCTGGAGATATTTTTACACAAGAAGAGGGTGGTTTTGTTTCGACCCGTGATCTGCCCCCGGCTCGTGTTGGCGACTTTCTTATTATCGAAGTAGCCGGTGCGTACGGGTTTGTCATGGCAAGTAACTACAACTCAAAACCTTTTCCTGCTGAAATACTTATTGATCGCGGCTCATCTCAACTGGTGCGTGCCCGGCAAAGCGCAGATGAAATTTTTTCTGGAGAATATATCCCAAAGACATAAGTCATCTCTCGGTCGATTCCAAACATAAAGA
>PKCL01000487.1 GCA_002862165.1 Planctomycetaceae bacterium | reverse complement strand
GAACCATGCTAAGCCACCAGTAGCGGTAGCAATTTGACTCAGAGTCTTGCGCTGAAGTTTTGGCTGAATAAGTTCGCGGTCTGGTAGCGCTGCTTGAATCCTTCGGACTGTTCGTTCCCGTTGAGTGTCATCAATAGTAAGAATGATCTGCCAGCTGCCCTCGCTGGTGACAACAAAACTTCCCTGGAGTCCGCCAGCGCGAACTGGATCTGAGGCAACGGGCACTGTGATCCGCTGACCGTCCGGAGTAATGACTTCGAGTTTTGGTTGAGTGCCAGCTGTAGTCTCCATGATACGTGCGGTCACTGATTCTCCAACTGGGTAACGATCTCTTTCAAGTATCAGTCGGCCACGACTGGAACCTCTTAAGAGCCGTCCTTGGGCAACGTGTCGAACCATTTGCGTGACCAGTCGTTCGTGGGCTGTGGGATCTACAGCGCGGATTCGCCACAGTTCGCCACTTCCTGCATAGAAGACTGTGCCAGATCCATAGAGTTGGCCGGCGAGGTAGATGGGCCCTTCTCTACTCATTCCAAGACCGTCATTCCGTCCTATTCTGGCATACACCGTAGCCCCGGGTTTCGCGACTGCTGTGTCGAAGCACGCGTAAACACCTGGGAACTCACTCCAGATAGTTTGGCTGGCGATGGGGTTTGTGGAGAGCCATAAAAACTCACTATCGTTCCCATCAGGACTGAAGCGGAGCGGTAGTGGATCAGTCGCTGCCAATTGTGGTGTAAGAAGAAGCTGCTCACCACGGCGAAGTTCTACAGGGTGAAGGTTTCGGATCGATTCAAAACGTCTGTTTGTAAGCCACTGTTGCATGAAGACGTTGCCAGCAACGAACAGAAGGCCTCCAGAGTCTTCACTCACCCAGCGTTCAAGGCGAGCGATAGACGCGGGGTCTAATTCTTCCCAGTCGTAGTCGATAGCAATAATAACGTCATATTCATCCACCGCTTCACTACTTACTGGAAAGCTGTCAAGGATTTTTCGTGCATCTTGTGATATGCCAGATGGCGCAGAATTGAGAAGTACGTCAACAGCGAAACTCTGATCTCGCTGCAGAACATTCCGCAAGAAACGATATTCACGACTCGGTCCACCGGAGAGTAGCAATACCTGAGTTTTGCTATCAACAACTTCAATGTCGGCAGCTTCAAGATTGTCTCCTGAGTTGCTGTCTGCGGATGGGGGGATCACACGGATTGCAAGAACACGACTTCCGGGAGTTTCGAGCCCATCGAGGTCAAACCGTACTGCTAAGAGTTCACCATCTGCAGCAAGTTGAACTTCAGTCGTATCGATAACACGACCACTCGGCGTTTCGTTTGAAGAAGCACCGATCATTGCCTCAGCCTCTGCTTCAAGAAGCTCCACTTGCGCAATCTCACCCTCAAGACCCTGGCTTTGGAGATAGCCAGTGATACTAAAACTGTCCCCGGGGAAAATGCGTGGTGGCGAAAGCAGATCAGCTACGCGTACATTCGCAGGCAATCGTTCCGAGCCAAGTCCTATGACGTGGACTTCTGTCGATGTTTCAGCGACTTTCGATGCAGCCTGCACTGGTTCAATTCCAGCATTGTTTCCACCGTCAGTAAGTACAATGATGCCACTGAGTGATTCATCCGGCTCACCTCGTAGAACGTTTAGAAGGGCATCGCCAAGACGGGTTTCTGATCCCTGCGGAAGAAGCTTTTCTTGCCAATCCTGGTCATTATCGGTCGCGTTGCCTTGGAGTGATGGACTTTCTTGAGGAAGCAATGCAATTTTTTGAGAGTTCGTTGAAAAACTCCACACGGACACCTCGTGTGTTTTCCGGAGAGCACTTAAGAAGTCACTGTTTTGAAGTATGTTGCTGGCAACGTTGGCACGGCTTGTGACTTCCTCTGGCTGTTTCTTTGAGGCTGTAGTGGAATCAGTGTTGGCCGCTAGTGTCATGCTCGCGCTCTCATCAACAAGAACAGCCACTCTCGAGGGGAACGTAATTTCATGCTCTGCTGTTCGTCTCATATCGAGTAATCCAAACAGTAGTATTGTCCATGCAAAAATTCGCAAGAAAGCCAAGGGAATACCTTTCCAGCGGGGTATCTCAGCAGCGTCGTGATGATATATCCACAGGACCGTCCCCACTACTGTTGCTATACATGCAACGAAAACAGGTATGTGCCACCATTCAGAAAAGCTATCAAGAAGACCGCTAGAGACTCGGTACTCAATACGCTCTGCTACACAAAATGAAGTTGGAAATCTCGTGTTGGGAATGAAACGCATCATCATTGGTTGGAAGAGGGTTATGAGTTCAGGTTTTCTGTTTAATTTTTCTTATGTGCTCTGTGGTAACTCACGGAGTAGCTAAGGAGTTGTTCACAGAGAAGAATAATCAGTAAAGTGAAAAGCACGGGGCGCACAAGAGATGAGCTACCACGATTTTCATTCGTAGGCTTTAGACTGTCAGCCCGATCGTATAAGAACGAGATGCCGGGCAAGGATTCAGGCAGTTCCGCAATTGGCAGTCGCTCCAAATTGCCCTCGGTGGGATTGATGTTTACAGCCCCAGTCCATTCTTGGCGTACTCCTGCAGCAGTTTGCCAGCGAGCCCTGTATATTCCTGGCTCAAGCGTGTTGTCCATGACAGCTGCAAGATTGCCGTCCTGACTCATTGATGCAACCTCATGCACAATACGATTTTCTGGGGGTAAAAGAAAATCGATATCAACTCTATCGATGCCTTGCTCGAGATCTATTTCAATTGGCTGTCCGATAAGTATCGTTTTGTATTGTCGCCGTAAGCGAGCAAGGTGTCTTTCAAGTTCCAGTATGACGACTACCCAACTGGGATTATTACGAGCCCAATTGTTCCATGTAGGTGCAGCTGTGGAGAGGAATGTAACTCCCATGCCCTTGCCAAATGGCTTCTCAACAGCAAGGTAATTCTTATTCCTTAAGGAAAGAAGGCGACGGAGGCCGCTGTCAGCGGAGGGCTGGTACGTGCGTTCAACTGCCATGTAGCGATCGATATTCACAGCATCGAGAAAAGGGTTTCGTCGGCCACTCAGAATAGCAACAACGGGATGGTCTTCGGCAGTTATGTCGGGTGCGTTTGGGTTTTGTTGGTCTTTAAGGAGGTCCACAGCACCAGCGAGGGGAACCGGGAAAAGTCCTTCTCCGGCCCGAAACATGGAGTTATTTATTGCTTTGTAATCAGTGTTGGGTCCGACGAAGAAAACGACACCACCACCATTCCGTGCATAATCTTCGAGCGGCCTGATTGCTGTGGCATCGAGGCGTGGTACGTCTAGCAGCCACACAGAATCAAATGTATCGAGGTCCAGTGTCGTAAGAGCTCTCGGCGGTTCGATGCGCGGCCGCAATCCTGTCGCTGCACTGGTACCAGGATTGAGTGCCGTTGTGAGATAAAACGAATCATTGTCGAGGCTGTTTCGATTCGTAGTTGTTGTGATCACAAGGACTTCGGCTTCGTCGACTACTTCCACGGTGGCTGTTCTTTGGTTATCGAGAAGTAGCCGGTCTGCTGGTAACTCAACTTGAACCGTATGTCCGCCAGTATTCTGAAACCGAGATTCAAATCGTATCGTGGCAATATCACCTGGTGGAATCGGGTCTACTTGCACGCCAGGTCGATCGAGAAGGTCTTCTTGAATAGCAAGTGATACTTGCTGCGAGGGCGATGTCGAGTAATTACGAATCGTGACTTCCCACGGAAGTAGAACATTGGCAACAGGAGTGCCACCAATCATTTCGATGCGTTCGACCACAAGGTTTGATCTCGACAGATTCGGCAGTATGTTTGCATCAGAATCAGCCGTCGCCGTATCGACGATATGGATTTCAATACCTTTGTCTGCGAGGGGTTTCAGTGCCTCGGCGATATCAGCAGATGCTGCCCAGTCAGTTTTCCTCAGGTCAGTGAGTAGCCAGAGGACGCCAGATCCATCATCGCCTGAGAAGAGTGGTGTGATATTACGAATTGCGGGGGTGATTTGTGTTGTGCTGGCTGAGGGTCGAATTTTTTTTACGCTGATACGAGAGGAGTCAATGTTTTGCGGTGTGATGATTTCTGTGTAGATGTCGAACCGATTGCCTTCGGCTTCTTTGTTGGGAGACTTGCTCGAATCCTGGTCGGTCGTCGAAGCCTTGTTGTTTTTTTGTTTGAGTTTCGAAACAAGTCCAAGCGAGAAGTCCTGTTCTCCTGGTGTCGATACAAGTTCTTCAAGGAGTCGCTCGATCATCGTGCAGCCACGGGTCATGGCGGTTGTTGGAGGCACGTCAGGTGAGACTTCAGTTCTGAGCACTTCACCCATTGAGTAGCTGTCGTCAAGCAGCACAACGTGCCGCGTTCGGCTGCTGCCAAGTATGCTGCCCAAATTTGTCACCCAGCGAGGTTGTGCGAAGAGCAGGACAAGGCCCACGATCGCTAAAACTCGAAGCAATAAGAGCAGAAGTTGCCTTAAGAGAATGCGTGTACGATATTTTCGCTGGCTTGCAAGCAGAAACTCCATAGCAGGCCAGCGGACAACCCGATGCCGAAGCAGGTTTATAAGATGTATGACGATAGGTGCTGCAGCTAACGGCAGCCCCCACCACAGTAACGTTATGAAGTCAAATGAAGGCATCGTTATGACTTTTACTCACTGTGGAAATTCGAGGTATACATACAATGTGGTCTACGATCGACCACGTGTCTTCGATCGTCTGGATAAAAAGTTGACAAGTGTTTTGTCAACAGCCTGGCTTGTTCTCACAAGCTGATAGTCACATTGAGAAGCAGCAGAACGGTGACGCACCTCTCCAAGGAATTGCTCCATTGCTTGAAGGTAACCATCTCGTAGAGCGCGAGGGTTACAGCTGATCTCACCACCCAGTTCGAGCCCTTCAAATCGTGTGGGGCCTTCAAAAGGAAAATCTAGTTCATCATCGTCCAGTACGTGACATATCGCAACATCATGTCCTCTTTGTCTCAAAACCTGGAGGCCCTTATAGAGTGCTTCTCTTTCACCAAATAAATCTGAAAAAATGATTACGAGGCCTCGGCGTGGCAGGTTCTCTGCAAGGTTGCGAAGGACAGCATGAAAATCAGAACAATGTTTTTGGCGTGGTTTTTCCAGTCCAGCGATGAGGCTGCTGAGGTGTGATCTATTCGTGCGAGCCGGCACACTGGTTCGAACCTGTTCGTCAAAAATAGAAGCCCCGACGGCATCCCCTTGGGAAAGCCCAAGCCATGCAAGACTTGTCGCAAGGGTGGCAGCGTAGTCGTACTTTGTCAGTCCCGGTAATTGATCAAACCGAGGTGGGATATAGTCCATGCTGGACGACCCATCAACGAGAAGAAACAGCCGAAGGTTTGTCTCATTCTCGTATTCCTTGACGTAGAACCTGTCTTGCCGCCCCCAGACTTTCCAATCAACGCGTCTCAGATCATCCCCACGGGTGTATTCGCGATGTTGCAGAAACTCGACCGAGTTTCCCTTGTACGGGCTTTTATGCATGCCCGTAAGAACACCTTCTACAACCGCTCGAGCTCGTAAGTCGAGCCGTCCGATACGAGCGAGTACCTCAGGAGGCAAATATTGTTTGGAAGCGGGGGTCACGCGTCAATTCATCCTCGTGGGCGGGGGTTGTCTCAATAAGCTTTTCAATAATGGAGTCCGCCGAGACGCCCTCACTTTCTGCAGCAAAGCCGACGACAATTCGGTGTCTTAGTACTGGGGCGGCGAGGGCTTGAACGTCCTCGATAGTTACGTGAGGTCTCCCTTGGAGGAGTGCTCGGGCTTTGCAGCCAAGAATCAGGTTTTGGACAGCGCGTGGACCAGCACCCCAGGCAAGTTGATCAGTAACGAAATCGGGAACACCATCAGCGCCGACACGTGTTTGTCGAACAATCGCCAATGCATAGCGAGCAATATGATCACTGAGGGGAACTTCACGAACACTTTTCTGGAGTACGATAATTTCTTCTGCTGTGAGTACGGGTTCAACTTCAGAAGAATTGGTTCCTGTTGTTCGTTGAGCGATCTCGAATTCTTCAGAAAATGAAGGGTACTCAACAAAAACTTTGAACATAAAACGATCCTGCTGTGCTTCAGGCAGTGGGTATGTGCCTTCCTGCTCAATAGGGTTTTGTGTTGCAAGAACGAAAAAGGGGTCGGTGAGTTTGTGTTGCGTACGGCCAACGCTTACCTGGCGTTCTTGCATGGCTTCGAGCAAGGCAGATTGAGTTTTTGGAGGAGTCCTGTTTATCTCATCAGCAAGAATCACGTTTGCGAACAAAGGTCCCTCGAGGAAACGTAAATTACGACTTCCACTGCTTCGGTCTTCCTCGAGAACCTCTGTGCCAATAATGTCTGCTGGCATAAGGTCGGGCGTGAACTGAATTCTACTAAAAGCCAAATCAAGAGTTTTTGCGAGCGTGCTAATAAGTAAGGTTTTTGCAAGCCCAGGAACACCCTCAAGTAAACAGTGGCCTTGAGAAAAAAGACAAATAAGCAATTCATCAATGACGTGCTGTTGGCCAACAATGACTTTGGAAAGCTGTTTAACAATCTTTTCGTGAGCATTGTGCAGCCTGTCGGTAGTTGGTTGAAGTTGAGGTTCAGACGGCATTCACGACTCCAGAAACATTTTCGAGGGTTTACATTGCGTTAGATCAAAACGAACGAACATTCAGATGATACTCCCTAACGGCCAATGGAACCAACTGCCTGTTCATGATGTACGCCTCGGTAGTACAAGATGCTCACCAAGGCCCCCTAACGCTGGTAGATCGGGAGCATCCCGGCATTCAGTTGGAGAATCGTGAGGTTTGTAGAAGTTGTGTAGACAGGTCCAATATAGCCCTGCTGCCAGAATACTCCCGCACGATCTTTTGTCGCTTCTGCGACTAATCGCTTTTCGATTTGACGTCGATAGTCAGACCACTTTTGGCCACCTTCTCGATACATGACTTGCGAATAGTAATAGTGCGCATAATGCCAATGACCAAATCCAGCGTTTGCAATGTTTCCAAGATGCTTCTCAGCATAGGTCAGCATTCGAGGAACATGTGTGTCGTCATACTCGCCAGCATTAAATAGGCATGCAATAGCCGCAGCCGAAATCGCTGGGCGCCCTCCACCGCCTTTCGAACTGTATTGGACCCCTCCGTCTGGCATGGTGCACTTATGGATGTAGGCAATAGCTCGGTCGATAGTCTCGCGGGGCACCGAAATGCCTGCATTCCGACAACCCCGGAGCCCCTGTACCTGTGTGATTGTTGTCGATCCCTCGTCGAAATCGTTCCCGTCCTTAGCACTCACGTATCCCCAGCCTCCATCTTTTGTTTGTGCTCGGCCCGAGAATTCTACGGCTCGTTCAAGCACTTGTATGACTTCATTTCTTCGAGCAAGGTCCTCTTCTTCACCAAGAACTTGTGACAAAAAGAGCATTGAAAATCCATGGCCGTACGTGTAGCGGTCATCTGTTTTTGGGTCACCGATGAGACCATTCGGCCGGGATCGACTGACGAGGTAATCAACTGCTTGTGCTATTGAATCAGCGTGTTTGCCTTGAGTTGGGGTAGAACCTTCAAGAAGCAGAGCTGTTCCTGCAAGTGCTGTCATTGCAGTCGGATACCGTCCTTCGTTGGCCGTCCAGTTGCCACGTCTGGACTGATTTGCTGCGAGCCAGTCGAGACCACCTTCGACAGCCTCCTGTACATCGATCGAGGCTGCGTGAGTGGTATCAAGGTGCCAGCTCAATGACTGCGCGACGGCAATGAGAAAGAATGATGCCATTGTCAATGACATTGTTTTGTATTCAGCTCGGGATTTTATATTGTGGAAAGTCATATTCATATCTTTGAGTTTCTCGCGACCGTATTGAAAAGGGGCGTGGGCAACACCGTCACAGATGCTTTGATGCCAGAGAATTTATTGGCCGATGATTGCTCTTTCAATCCAGTATTTCAGTTCACTGAGAACGTCTGTATAGACAAGAGGTTCCTGCTCGGCACGGAAGGGCTCCGTGTCATCGGTGGAAAACCCGGTAAAGTGCAATGTGATTTTGGGAATATCTCCACCCATTTGTCGTCGGCTTGTAATCCTCATCTCGACAGACGAGCTCACGGCATCGGCAGTAATTTTCAGTTCTGCTGTGTTTGCAGTCTGTGGCGATTCGAGCTGTAGCTTGTCATCGAGGTAAAGCATCGCCCCGTTTCGTTTGTCAATGCATAGAATGCTTAAACGATAGCGGCCCCTTCCCTGGCCTGCTGACGTATTTGCCATGCGTAGCCGGCGGCCGAATATAAGTGTTGGTAGGCCTGCTGGCTGGGGGCTTTGAATAATGTGTCGCTGGATAGAGGCCGGACGTGACCACATCATGTCACCCGTAAGTTTGCTCAGTGACCAGACAGTTGAGGAGTCAGCTTTCTCAAGCCCTGACCCGACACCAAACCGCTCGACCGCATCGATTCCCTGAAAGCGTTTTTCATCACCCATGGTTGTGTTTCGGCTTGCAAATACTATGTAGCGATCTTGCCAAGGGAGGCATCGAAGTTCCCGAAACCCTGAGGGCATTTCTTCGAGCATTGTTACGAATTTTGTTTGCCCATTTGCGACATCGATGGCTGTTAACTGGCCGTCCGTTGTTATCGCTATAAATATATTGTTCTCGGTAATAACGCCACGTGTCGTAGCTGGGCATTTGCAAATAGCACGCTGGCTCTTGTCAGTGATGTCAACGACGGCGAGTTGTAGTATTTCATCCGTATCAGAATTCGTTGGCTGCACGACAAGAAGATTTTTTCCGGCGACTGCAAGTCTGTTCTGTCGGGCAGGAAGGTCGTGGGACGCAATTTTGTGGCCATCTGTCATCGACAGAATCTGCGAGTTTTTGCCGTCGCGGGAGGTTATGCAGAGCACCTCATTATCACCGAATATTTCTGTTCGCGGAGGAATGTTCCGTCGTCTCCATAGGACATTCCCAGTTCGGATATCACATAACTCAAGAGACTTTCCGGAGATGATCGGGACGCCTGTTTGATGCGGACGTCCGATACGAAACGTAGGTATTCTCTGGATTTGATGGTTACTCAATTCGACCGCAACTTTTGATTGCAGTGGCAATGGACCCAGAGGTCGCAGGAGTCGTTCCATCGTGCCCGTCGGAGTGCGGGTTGTCAGCGGTTGTCGGGGTTGAACGAGGCTTTCATTCATTTTCGCCCAGAGCAGACGATGCTCGCCATCAGTTGGCTCACAAACCTCAAAAGCGGTAAGAGAGTGGCTGTTCTGAAGGAGCAGGATGCGATCAATGAGGAACGCCGAAGTTGATCGCAGGCGAAAATAGCTTGTGAGATGTGGATGCTTCGCTCCCTCAATCTCAATCGAGATAGCATCGCCAATTGGTGTGCCAAATTTATCACGAAGAATGATGCTTCTGCCCGTATGCTCGAGGGTGGCGCCGGGGAAACCAGAATTCTGGGCATGGACTAGATTGATGTGTGTTGACTTGTTGAGAATATCCCCCGCTGCTGAAGCTTCTTGGCTTTGGGTAACATCTACTTTTCCAATTGGCCATGCGTCATGGACAAAGTTTTCTGGGGAGATGGTTTGCTCCAATGGATTTTGTCCTGATTGCGAATGGTCGATATCTTTGAGGGTAAGCATTTGAAGTTGCAGGAGGATGTCCTGTTTCGCTATTCCCGTTCGTCCTGCAAGCTCTGCGCGCAGTGTTTCCTTGAGAATGCCCGTAGCTTTTTCTTTCACTGGGCGGTTGCCGAACCGGTCTATGAAAGTCTCTAAGGCAACACGACGCATTTCGAGGTCAGAGATTCTCGCCGCCTTATTTAAAGCAAGCTTTTCTTCCTGATCAATTTTTTGCCGTAGTGTTTTGGTTGTTGATCCCTTAGGAGCAATTTCGTGGGATTGAAGGATTTGCTTGAGTTTCCTTTGGAACCAGCGGCTCGATCCGATCCAGAGCGAAGAGTCCTCACGGTCGTGTATTAAGTCTTCGTTTTCAGGTAGTGTTTCTAAGCTTGCTAATTGAAGGTAGTCCTGGCACACGTCCCAGGCTTTCTCAGGCTTACGTGCTTCGAGGAACCCATCTACCGCGAGCCGGCGGATGCTCGCTGCCATTTGTTGTGACGGTGCTAGTTCGGCACCTTCTGACCACGAGGCAGCAGCACCAGCAAAATCATTTTTCAGTGCAAATTCAATTGCCTGGCTAACGGTAGAAGCAGAAGGTTTGGGGCCCGCGGGTCCATGTACGCGTCGAATATCGTTCAAGCCTTCGGACGTGTTTCCTTTGGACAGGTTTAATTCTCCTCGCCAATGGAGAGCCCAAAGGTCCATCGAATCTTGGTCGAGTGCTGTTTCAATGTTCCGCTCAAGATTAGCGGTCTGATGGTACACATCGAGAAAGTCGAGACCCTGTGAAATGACTTCACCACGGTACGAGACAAGGTTGCCAAGAGGTGCGGACCCTCGCCCGAGAGAAGTGGCAACTAACTTACCGGTTGAAAGGTTGATTTCAGCAACTGCTGGAGCATTGGTCGGTACATAGAGACGATTGTTGGTGAGAATGCCTCGGCCGCAAATTATTTCGTCATTCAGTCCAATGCCTTGCTTCCAGATTATTTTTCCGTCATCAAGTGAAACGGCTGCGACTTCTTTTTGGCCAAGCACAATGACCATGCGGTCAATAATGCCAGCAACATTTACGAAATGAGTACGTGGTGACTGCCAGATGGCTTCACCGGTCCGGATATTCACGCAATGAAGAAATTCTGAGCCAGCTGGCGTGAGAATTACTTTGTTTCCAGAAATAGTTGGTAGTGCATCAAGCCATTTGCCCCCGCTGGTGTTGCCTTCTCCGGTAGCCTTGATTTGCATCCCAGCCATAACGCCTGCAAAGCCAGGCATTCTTAGCCGGATACCGTTTGCGAGTCTTCGAACGTCATCTGGTTTTGGAACATTAAATCGGTATGCCCAGCGAAGTGTGCGGGCGGCCAGATCTACAGCGATTGCTGCACCAGCGCCTGTGGGACAGACAAGAGTACCTTCAGCAAAGGCAGGTGAGAGACCGAGTTGTTTCCGATCATTTCGGTTGTTGATGTCGTACTCGACATCAATCTCGGCCAGGGGTTGTGACCATAGTGTGTCGCCTGTGGCAGATGATAAAACATCAAGCCGGATTTGCTGTCGTTCTTCAACAAGAACGTAAAGCTCCTTGCCGAGCGGCAAGGGGCTTCCCAAAAACCAGCGGGACTTAGGCTGTTCGTTCACTCGTGGGAGTTGCCAGCGGAGTTTTCCTTCTTGGGCAATGTCATAAGCAACAAGTCGATTGCTATTTTCAATAGGGCGTGAACGTCCGGGCTGCCGCAAACGTTCTCGAGAGATCTGTAGCACGTCTTGCTCGACAACGAACACAAGTTCTCCGTCACTCGAAAGTGTTGAAGAAGTCGAGTCGTAGAAAAGTTCATCGAGTGGATGTGTGCCTTGTTCTTCAAACTCATTCGGTGCGTTGTTAGCAATTGCTGAATTCGCTAATCGTCCCTCTATCCACGTTCTTTTTCCGGACTCAAAGTCGATTGCCATGACACCTGCCCGCGATTGAACAAGGAGTGAATTACCAACAGCAAGTGGTGTGCCTGCGGGGAAAATAGGGAGGCCTTGTTCGGCGAGCAATTCGCTTCTTTGTGTAAGCAGTCGCTGCTCCTGTGGATGGAGCGTAAGGGGTACCCTGAAACGAGGAACCAGAAGCGGCCGATCACATGGCCGAATTGGATTTCGGTTTGGTCTTCCTCGACTCATTGCCCAGTTTTCTGATGCAAGAGTGAGGTCAGTATCTGGTCCAGATGTAGCTCCTATCAATTTCGAGATAAGAAGCTGGTCACGCTGCAGGTTGCGTTCAGGCAGGAGTTCCCCACCGAGTCGTGCTGAACCTTTGATGTCTTCGAGGAGTTGTTGGGCCTTCGTCTTGTCATGTGGATCGATTGCAATCGTTGTTGCTGCCTGCATAAGTTTGAATGTCGGTAGCAGTGTGTCGGGAAGGTTTGTCCTCGGGCTGGCAGCGATGCGTTCCAGCCAGGCCTCAGCCGCGAGCGGCTGACCCGATTCAAGGAGCCTTGCTGCTGTAAGAATTGCGGAACGATGCCCGGCCTCAGTGTGAAACCACCGCCTCGCAACGGCAATGATTGCTTCGTTGTTATTCTCATTCAGAGCTTTTTGAAGGTCGCGAGCTGCACGTGTTCTGAATTGAAGTTGATATGCCTTACTTCCTGCTTCAGGAAGTTCACCGATAAGTTCCGTCACCATCGTTTTCATACTACGACGAGTCTGTTCACTTGCGCTATCACCCTCTAGGAAAACGTCTTGTTCGGCTGTCAGCATTTCATCAAGGAGTGCTGTGGCATCTGCCATTCTGCCACCGGCAATGAGTCGTCGAGCTTGGTCGAATTGGCGTTCACGAAGTCGTTCACTTGGCAGATATACGCCGTTGCTCACTACGAGTTCTGATGATTCTGCTTCGGCAGAATCATCAGCCCGTACAAGGGGAAAAAATGCGTATCGAAGAGAATGGGTAATGTTCGGAACACGGATTCCAAGAACGAGTAGCCCACACAAAGCAAACGCAACAACGCAGCAGACGCGTGCTGAAATCCTTGGTCGATGCCAAGCGGTTTTAGTTTCTTTTGGTGAAGTCACGATGATTTTATCTACGTCTTTCATGAACTCGCTCCGCAACTGAGCCTTCCACACGTGGAGTCGTTATGGTTCTTCTTCATTATTGCAGCAGAGGTCTGTTTGTGTCTGTTTTCTGAACCAGCCAAAGTTCTTCTTCGAAATGCGACAAGGGTCCTCAATGCGGAGGTGTGCCGGCAAATCGCCCCTTTGCCGAGGGGTTTTTTGTTGGTCAGTACCCAAAAAACAGTGCTTTTTTGGCTAATTACATAAAAAAACACTGTTTTCCCTTGCATTTTTACGGGTAATGCCTCTAATCGACGCCGCAAGCGGCCGTTTTCGGTCGAGCACCGAAATGCGGTCGGGGTTATTTGCCGCACAAAACTTTTCTCGTACGGGAGGCACGAACGATAATGGCGAAAAAGACTGGAAGTAAGCCAATGACAAAGACTGAGATCATGCGTGCGATCTCAGAAACCACAGGTTTGCCGAAGAAAGACGTCGTTGCAGTCGTCGAATCGTTAACTGAGGAAATCGGTAACGCACTTCGCAAAAGCGGAATCGGTGTATTCTCGATTCCTGGTTTGGTCAAGATTGAACGTCGCGCAGTTCCAGCACGGCCTGCACAAAAGAATGTGAAGAATCCTTTTACTGGTGAACTTCAGGATCGTCCTGCAAAGCCAGCGAGTGTAAAGGTTCGCGTTCGTGCTCTGAAGAACTTGAAGGCAATGGTCGAAGTTTAGTCAGAATGACAACTTCGAGTTGTCTACAAAGCATTTGTAAAGAAACGGGTGACACATCTTGTGACACCCGTTTTTTTTTCTGTAAGGCCAAGACTGTCGGCCACATGAAAAGTGGCAGAGGGCAAATGTACGCATGGCACAGCCCTGATGACAAAAGTTATCTGAAGAGGAGAGTATGTGATGAATCTTTTTCAAGAAGTTCTTTCTCAAGGTGTATTTTTCTTTGTTTGTGTGTGCTTCTGCCATGAGGTTGGAAAAGCCGAACAGCCGAATGTCATCGTGATTCTTACCGATGATCAAGGATGGGGAGACTTAAGCCTCAACGGGAACATGTCCATCGAGACACCGCATATCGATCAACTAGCGACTGATGGGGCACGTTTTCAGCACTTCTACGTCAGCCCAGTCTGTTCTCCGACGCGTGCAGAGTTTTTAACTGGCAGGCATCACGTTCGCTGTGGCGTGTACTCCACCTCCGAGGGTGGTGAACGCGTGAATGCAGATGAGACAATGATCGGTGAGGTTTTCAAAAAAGCTGGATACCGAACCGGAGCCTTTGGTAAGTGGCATAGTGGCATGCAGCATCCGTATCATCCCAATGGGCGAGGCTTTGACGAGTTCTACGGTTTCTGTTCGGGCCACTGGGGAAACTACTTCAGTCCAATGCTCGAGCACAATGGGCAGCTTGTCCAAGGAGATGGATACCTGCCAGATGACCTGACAAACCGTGCTATTGAATTCATTGAAGGCGAGCACTCAAGTCCATTTTTTGTTTACCTCCCATACAACACGCCGCATTCACCAATGCAGGTGCCGGATAGGTGGTGGAATGAGTTCAAGAATAAAGAGATCACTCAAGAATACTCAAAAAAGAAAAATGAGAAAATTGACCACACGCGAGCCGCACTCGCAATGTGTGAAAATATCGACTGGAACGTAGGCCGGCTCCTGTCGAAGCTTAGAGAGCTGGACTTAGAGAAGGATACGATTGTTGTGTACTTCAGTGACAATGGCCCAAATGGTTCCCGGTGGAATGATGGGCTACGTGGTCGTAAAGGGTCGACGGATGAAGGGGGTGTGAGGTCTCCACTGGTTATGTGTTGGCCCGGGGTCATTGCAGCGGGCACTGTTGTAACGCAGATATGCTCAGCGATGGATCTGCTGCCAACTCTTGCAGACTTGGCGGGCGTTGAGGTTGTCACCGCAAAGCCGATAGATGGCCTGAGCATTGTGCCACTCCTGCTCAACAAGAAATCTTCCTGGGTGGATAGAACACTCGTGCACCATTGGAAAGATAAGGTTTCTGTCAGGGCGCAGCAGTTTCGCCTTGATTACGAGGGGCAGCTGTATGACATCAATAAGGACCCGGGGCAGCAGGTTGGGCTCAATGATTCACAGCCAGAGATGGCAGCGGCTCTTCAAGAAAAAGCGGACGGCTTTCGCCAGCAAATGCTTTCAGAGTATGGCAAGCCATTCGATGGTCGGCCGTTTGTCGTGGGGTATGAGGGCGCGCGATTAACACAGGTTCCAGCTCGTGATGGCGTCGGACATGGCAATATCGAGAGATCGAACCGATTTCCAAATGACACTTTTTTTGAAAATTGGACAACGGTCGACGATTTTATTTCATGGGAATGTGAGGTTGGTGCTGCTGGACTCTACCGCGCTGAGATTTTTTACACCTGTCCCAAAGAGGATGTCGGTTCTACCGTTGAGCTGGTCTTTGGAGACAGTTCGCTCACCGGAGAAATAACTGTTCCTCATAATCCACCGCTTGCAGGAATGGAAAATGACAGATTCGAACGAATGGAGTCTTACGTCAAGGATTTTAAGAGGATGACTCTTGGTAAAATTCAGCTTGAGGAAGGTGAAGGCACCTTGATGCTGCGAGCGAAAAAAATCCCTGGTGATAGGGTGATGGATTTTCGTCTATTGCTACTGACTCGTGTGGATTGAATGCAATCAAAGATGAAATAAATTTTTTCAAATGCAATAGACTTGAGATGGAAGGTTATTGCCCAAAGATGAGACTGTTCATTCGTCTTCACGTAGTTCTGCTTGCTTTCTTTTTGTCGTTATTCGTTCTCTTGCAGGCGAAAGCAGCAGAACGTCCAAATGTGGTCTGGATTGTGGTCGATGACATGTCCCCGAATTTCTCGTGTTATGGCGAGACAGCCATTCAGACACCACATGTAGATCGCGTGGCAGCCGAGGGCGTACGGTTCACGCGTGCGTATGCCACGTCACCCGTATGCTCAACCTTTCGGTCTGCTCTGATCACTGGGATGTATCAAACAGCAACAGGGACACACCATCATCGAAGTGGCCGAGGAAAGCATCGTATTTCTTTGCCTGCGGGCGTGAGGCCAGTACCAGAGCTTTTCCAAGAGGCTGGGTACTACACGTGTATTGGAAGTGGTTTGCTCGACCTCGATTACCGTAGTCAGCCGCTGACAGATCGGTCGCGCGAACGAATGGGGAAAACGGACTATAACTTTGATTGGAAGTCTTCGATGTACGATGACAATGACTGGTCCGGACGTCTCGCAGGGCAGCCTTTTTTCATGCAGGTACAACTGCATGGAGGAAAACTTCGAGGTGGCTCAGCCGGAGGGTATGCGGCTTTTGAGCAGCAGGTGAAGAACCTGGTGGGAGGGGTTACAGATTCTGGTGATGTTCTGTTGCCTCCGTACTACCCGGCGGATCACATTCTTTTGAAAGATTGGGCCCTGTATCTTGATTCAGTCCGCGTAACGGATCATCACGTCGGACGCGTGCTAGAGCGGCTTGAACAGGAGGGCTTGCTTGAGAATACGCTGATTGTGTTCTTCACTGATCATGGGTTGAGTCATGCCCGTGGCAAGCAGTTTTTATACGACGAAGGAACGCATATACCTTTGGTTATCCGAGGCCGACAGGTACAGGCAGGGCATGTTCGGACTGATCTGGTCGAGCATATTGATATAGCAGCCCTGTCCCTTGCGGCAGCAGGCATAACCATTCCGGATTGGATGCAGGGCCAAAATATTCTTGCAGAAGATTTTCAGCCCAAGCATGCAGTCTTTGCTGCTCGAGATAGGTGTGGAGAGGCCGTTGATCGAATTCGATCGGTGCGCAGTGAAGACTTTCTCTACATAAAGAATTTTTTTCCTGATCGGCCGCACCTGATGCCAAGTAACTACAAAGACAGCAAGTTGATCATTCAGCGGCTCCGAGAACTTCATGCAGATGAAGGGATCGGTGAGCTCGGAGAGAAGCTCTTGTTCTCACCGTGCCGTCCTGCGGAAGAACTCTATTCGTACCACCAAGACAGGTGGCAGATTCACAATCTGGCCGAAAACAGAAAGTATGTGGACGAGCTGGTTCGTCATCGCCAGATGCTCAACGAATGGATCAGACGGACAGAAGATCCTGGTGCCGAGTCTGACGACGTCTACGTGCTGGAAACTGAAGATCAGCTCAAAGATATGAAAAATGAAACAGCACGGAAAAAATATCGTGCAAACGTAGAAATCTACAAGCGTTGGGCCAGAGAAGGCATATAACGACGTGTTTGCGGCTGTTAGGAAGCGGTCTCAACAGCCTCCTGTGTGAAAAGTGGACAGAGGGAGGCTCGAACTCCCGACACACGGATTTTCAGTCCGTTGCTCTACCAACTGAGCTATCTGTCCCGATCTTCAAAAGGTGTGGGAAACCCACAATTATTCGAAGAATAACCACATTAGTAGAATCGTTTCGCCCGGTTGTCAACGCGAGGCCTCGGCACGGGGGCTCTACGTCGATGCTCATCGTAGCAAGGGGTCACGTGGCTGCTCGCTCGAGGCGGTCGTGAACGGCTGCCCAGTCGGAATCCGTAGGGACTGTATCAACAACCAGGTAATCAAGGCCGCGCTGGTCGAGGGCGTGGAGTGTGGCGTAGAGGCTGCGTGCGTACCCTGCAGGGTCTTCTGGCATGGGGATGACAATGAGACTTGGTGACGCTGCAAGTGCCGCTACAGCAGCGGTGTGAGGCGAGCGAGAGAGCCAGCCGACGCGGTGCCCTGCCTCAAGAAGTTCTGGAATGAGCGTTGTTGCATCCTCGGCGAGTGTGAGGCGGGTGCGAGGGGCGTAATGTCGAGGCTGGCTGCCAGGGCTTCGTAGAGCCTCACGGCGTTCCCTGCCCTGCTTTACACAGACCTCTTTCGATGAATGAATTTGTACACCGAGTGCTTGGGCAAGTTGCTGAGCAGATATTGGCCCGGGCCGAAGAATCGTAGGCGGGTCCACCGTGCAATCGAGGACTGTTGATTCCAGCCCATGTTCACAGGGTCCACCATCAAGAATCATACCTACTCGATGACCCAGTCCTTCAAGTACGTGGTGTGCCGTTGTCGGAGACACAGCCTCTGATCGATTTGCGCTCGGAGCCGCAATGGGACACTTTGCCAGTTCAATCAGACGCCGAGAAACAGTGAGACCAGGACATCGTAGTGCAACAGTGTGACCATTGGCAGTAACAATATCCGGTACTGATTTGGCTTTTGGAACAACTAAGGTTAATGGTCCAGGCCAGAAAGCACGAGCGGCTCTTTCAGCAGTATCCGGCCACTGAGAAGCCAAAGAGCGAGCCATATCTGTGTCTGAAACATGCACAATGAGTGGATTTGTCGCCGGGCGACCTTTTGCATAAAAGATCTGAGCAACAGCATCAGGGTCCATTGCATTTGCAGCCAGGCCGTAGACGGTCTCAGTAGGAATGGCCACAAGTTGGCCTGTCGCAAGCCTCTCCGCTGCTGCAGCCAATGCTGCAGCGGTCTTCGGCTCCGGAGTCACAACACCCTCCGGCCAATCGATTGTGGCGAGTATTGGAAGGGGCGGACGTCGTACGGGAACTGGTGTCATAGCGTTGACGGTTGCAGTGAAAGGGTACTCCGAGCATGATGGCATCTTCTGCAGACTAGGCAACCCGTTTTCTGGAGCTTTTTATGACAATGTCTTCACAGTCTTCTCAGGGCTCGAAGTCCCCTGTTGTCGGTGTCATTATGGGTAGCAAATCAGATTGGAAAACGCTTGAGCGGGCAGCGGCGGTTCTGAGCGAACTTGGCGTGCCTCACGAATGTGAAATTGTGTCCGCTCATCGCACACCAGAGAAACTGACAGAATACGCTCGTAGTGCTGCTGAGAGAGGGCTGCAAGTCATAATTGCAGGTGCCGGAGGCGCAGCCCATCTTCCGGGCATGGTCGCAGCCCAGACGCACCTCCCAGTACTTGGTGTGCCTGTCGAGTCAGCGGTTCTTCGGGGTGTTGATTCGTTGCTGTCGATTGTTCAGATGCCAGCAGGCATACCTGTTGGGACCCTTGCAATCGGCAACGCCGGTGCAGCAAATGCAGCACTTCTTGCAGTGTCCATTCTGTCGCTCCATGACGAGGCGTTGCGAGATCGTTTTTGTACGTATCGAAAGTCGCAGACAGAACGAGTGCTCGCCGACAATCTTTCCTCAGGTACGTAATTCTCTGACACAGAATGTGGGGTGTCCTTATGGATAATGACGCTGACCAGGCATATCCGATCATGCCAGGGGCTCTGCTTGGGGTTCTAGGTGGTGGCCAGCTAGGGGCAATGTTTGCGATGGCTGCTCGCAGTATGGGGTATCGAGTTGCTGTGATTACTGATACGGAGAATTGTCCGGCTGCTCGTCATGCTGACCGACTTCATGTTGGAAGCTATACAGACCTATCATTTCTTGCTCAAGCAGCCAAAGATCTCTCAGTTGTAACCTTCGAGTTTGAAAATGTACCGGCCGCAGCTGGAGAGACTCTCAAGGCAGAGGTTCCGGTTCGTCCTTGTCCAGAGGTGCTTTACACAACACAGAACCGTGAGCGTGAGAAAGCATTTCTGGTAGATCGAGGTATTCCCTGTGGCCGCCACGCCGTCGTTCGATCAGAGAAAGAGTTGCACGATGCCGCAGGAGTCATCGGATTGCCAGCTGTTCTCAAAACAGCAGCCTTTGGGTATGACGGAAAGGGGCAGGAAATCATAAAAACAACTTCTGATATAGGTCATGCATGGGAGCGGCTCGGTAGAGCAACGTGTGTCCTTGAAGAGTGGATTGATTTTCAGTGTGAGCTGTCCGTTGTTGCAGCGCGAGGTCTCGACGGTGCTGTTGTCGCATTTCCTGCAATTCGGAATGAACATAGGAATCATATTCTTGACGTCAGTTCGTGCCCCGCTGAGTTACCAGCAGAAGTCTTGGGTGAGGCTGAGCATCTTGCAGCGATAGTCCTCGCGGAGTTGCAAGTTGTTGGTGTGTCATGCATAGAGTTTTTCTTAACACAGGAAAATTGTCTTCTTGTGAATGAGATTGCACCGCGAACTCATAACTCTGGACACCTGACGATTGAGTCCTGTCCAACTAGCCAATTTGAACAACAGGTACGAGCTATCTGTGGATTGCCACTCGGTGTCACAGCTCCTCTTACTCCAGCAGCGATGGCAAATGTACTTGGTGATTGTTGGCATGCGGGTGTGCCTGATTGGGGAGGTGTTCTTGCTCTGCCGGGAGCAAACCTCCATCTGTATGGAAAAAAAGAACCACGTCCAGGCCGCAAGATGGGTCACATTACCGTCACTGCAGAAACGACGGCGGAGGCTATAGCGTGCGCCCGTCAGGCGAGGGATGTCGCTTCATCGCGTTCGCAGTGAAGTGAGGGGCGTTTTTTCCTGCGCCGGCGTGGTCTATTGCAGGCTTGGTCTATTGTTGTGCGATTCCAACTGTGCGAGTCCTATTGGGGGCGTAGTGCCCTGCCTTTCCAGGATGCTTTGAATCCTAGGGCACGGCGTCCTAAAGCTACCCACTGAATGCCGAGAAAGACTCCTACTGCGAGCGGGTGAAAGAGGGCACTGCCAACACTCTGTCGGAACCGTGCGAGTGTAAGGAAGCGAGGGCAATAACTCAAAATGAAACTTGAAACGATAACAAGGCCTGTCATTCTGGATTGGCCGGTGCCAAAGAAAAAAATCAATACAAGCATGGCCGGAAGGACTTGGCCGCCTCCAAGCAGCAGTGTGAAAGGAATGATTGTTTTCGGTGATCCAATTCCCTCAGTGGCATTTTTCATGAGCCCCTGCAGGACATCTCGGTTAGTGTCGTACATGCGGCATGACGCGAGGTCACTTGCGTCAAAAATATCAGTGCGAAGCCCTGCTCTTCGGAACAATCTCGGTAGCATGATTCCATCATGGAGAGAGGACTTGATTGCGTAGTGTCCGCCTGCCCTGCGGTATGCGTCGCGTGTTGTGAGAAACAGTTGGCCACAGCCGGCTGCCAGAGATGCACTGTTTGAGTGACGGCTTCGAGAAAGTGGCAGGAATCCCAGTAATACAAAATGGATTAACGGCAATAGAAGCCAGCCAAGAAAAGTTGGAGTTTCCTGATGCGGAAACCCACTCGCGAGATCAACCTTTGAGTCTTCTAAGAAAGCAACACTTCTCGCGATTGCATCTGGCTGGACGGTGACATCGGCATCGATAAATACAAGAATATTATTGTGAGCCGCTTCTGCTAACTGGTGACAGGCGTGCTGCTTACCGCACCATCCGTTGGGCAGTGGTTTTCCGTGAATGAGTCTCACTCGTGAATCGCGTTGACTCCATTCTGAAATAATGTGAGCAGACGAGTCCGTGCTAGCGTCATTGAGCACAACAAGCTCAAAGTCAACATCTTGGCTTGCCAGCACATTGACAATGAAGCCATCAAGAACAGCCGCTTCGTTTCGCACCGGTACTAAAATTGAAACAGGATCAGAAGTGTGGGTGTCTGGGCTGCGTTGAAAGAGTCCTAGATTTTTCCAGGTTAAGGTGGCGGGAAGAAGAGCAAGGCCGCCTGCGAGCACGGCAAGTATAAGCAGTGTGAAGTCGCTCTCTGTCACGATGGGTCCTGTTCATGCGCCGGGTTAAAGCGTTGGCCGGCAAGTGTCGAACGAATCCGGCGAGCGATGTCGTAGACCCCTCCAATGCCGACGGTACCCACTGCAAGTTCAATGAAGGCGTTTGCGTCACGAGAAATCGCAGCAGTTCGTAATTCGTTTTGGGTTTCTTCGAGCGCGGCCGCGAGGTGTTTGTTCCATTGGGCGGCATTAAGGTCTTGGTAGAGTTCGACTCGCTGGGGTGTACCGAAGGCAACAAGTGCTTCGGGTAGGCGTTCGTTCCAAAACGGGTATTCCACCGCGAAGGGAATGATCCATCCATGCTTTGCATTCGCAGCAGCGTGACCAACACCGGGTTTCATGTCGACAGGCCGTTGTCGTGGGTCAACAAAGTCGCCCTGTGCTGTCACCCAAAAAAGAACATCGCTACGTTCCATGGCAGCCTTTGCAAACCGTAGAAAGCGGGCTGCGCCTTTCCATGAATCACGCTCAATGCCTAGGAAGCCAATCCGCTTGAGAAATGAATATCGACCAAGAGCCGTTGCGTCCATTGGTCCATAGTTCGTTCGGTCAGGGTAAAGTTTTTGTGCAACCAAAAAGAAGATGAGTGGGTCCCACCAACTCGCATGGTTCGTGCACAGAAGCACAGACTCGCCTTCGATAAGCGGCACTGCAGGTCGATTGTCCGAAGGTTTGAGGAGGCGTATTGAATGAAAGTGTTTTCGGCAGTATCCACGGACGTACCACATAAACCAGTCGTAAAGACGCCGCGAGTGCGGTGGTAACGTTGCGTTAGAAGGCGTTCGAGTGCGTGACATGCTCTGAGATGGCTCTGGCGTGTTCACGATGCGACGCATGCCGCTTGATTCATCGAACCGATTGGTTCAACGATACGATCTTGGTCAACACAATCACCTGCTATCCAGCCGGACATAAGAACCATTGGCATCCCAGGTCCCGGGTGGGCTGATCCGCCTGCCAAATAAAGTCCTTCAACATCGGGTGAGCGATTGGCTGGCTTGAATGCTCCAAGAAACCGGCCATGGCTCGCGAGGCCATAGATGGCCCCATCTAAAACGTGATAGCGGTCTTGAATGTCCTGTGGAGTCAGTGCGTGTTCAACAACTATATGCTGTTCGATATCTTCAAGGCCAGCCGTTTGTTTTAATTTTTCGACGATTCGGTCTCTGTACGCAGGTAGCATCTCAGACCATTTGTGATGAGGTCGAAGGTATGGCGTGTGCACAAGCACGTAGAGCGATTCTCCGCCAGGTGGCGCGACTCCGGGTTCAGTGGCTGCCGGGGCACAAACGTAGCAGGTGGGATCTGGGGCTGGCTCACCCTGGCGATAGATTGCATCAAATTCTTTATGGGGATCAGCAGAGAATACAAAGTTGTGGTGAAGCAGTTGGTCGTAACGGCGATTCAGGCCAAGGTAGAGAACAACGCCTGAGCAGGCTGGTTCATAATTCCTGCGCCCAAGAAATTTCTGTCGTGGTCGGCCATCGAGTAGTTCTTTGTGGGTTCGCACGCTGTCAGAATTTGTAACAACCGCTCCACCCCTGATTGTCTCACCATCGGCAGTGAGGACGCCGCTGGCACGTCCGTTTTCAACGATAATCTGACGGATTGCAGTGTTTGTTCGAATCTCAACTCCAAGGCTCAATGCGAGTTTGGTGAGCGCTTTTGGCACCGCGGCTGTGCCACCGCGTGGGTACCAGACGCCGTCGTTCGACTGCATATGTGCGATTCCGCAAAGGACTGCAGGAGATGATTCTGGACAGCTCCCAACATATTGCGTGTAGTGGTCAAGCATCTGGGCAGCGCGGCTGTCTGGAACATAAGACCGCACTGTTCCCGCAACACTATGTCCTGGCCGCATTCTCATGACTTCGCGGAGCATGGAGACCGTGACGCTTCTCTTCGGGTCGAACATGTCCTTGAGTCCACCGATGGATTTCCAGAAAAAAAAGTCATCTGAAATTTTATGGAGTTTCTTGGCAAGATCCATAAAACGGGAGTAGCCTTCGCCTGCTCCTGATCCGGGCGAAAACTGTTCCAGTTCAGCTTTCATCTTCTCAACATCAGCGTGCAAATCTAAAGTTGTACCGTCATCGAAAAAACTTCTCCATTGTGGATCGAGCGGAACAAGATCAAGTGCTGATTCAAGCGGTTGCCCTGCTTCATCGAATATTCGTTTGAGTACCGCAGGTATCGTTAGAATGGTCGGCCCCATATCAAAACGAAAACCACCCTCTTCATACACGGCAGCCTTGCCGCCGGTCCAACTGTTCTTGTCGCAAAGCACTACAGCATAACCTCGAGCTGCAAGTGTGCAGGCGGTTGCAAGCCCGCCTAGGCCACCGCCGACAACAATCACCTGATTCTTTACTTCGGCATCACTGAGTGCTCTCGGACGAAGATTCCGGGTCATTTCCTCGGTTGAGGGATCGTTCATCATGTCGTTGATGGATCTGTCCATTGCTCGTGCTTTTCCTTAATGATGTTCGGCTCAGAGTTTATGCAATATCAACGACACAAGTTCTCGATTTAAAGCACCCACGTTTTACAGGTGTGCCGTGTGGGGCTCTATGTTTACGGCTTCTGGCAAGCTTTCTTTACCAGCATTAGCTGCCGCTTCCGATGGTTTCCGCGGGAAGTTGTACGGGGGCCTGCCAGGGTTGATTCACTTGCTCTAATGGTTCGCTTGTCTCAGTTGGCATGTTGAGGTCACGAAGCAGCAGGTCCGTTGTAATTTTTGCCGAGGAGTAAATAACCGGAAGTCCGCTACCTGGGTGGGTGCCGCCACCAACGAGATACATACCATCGATATCTTCGAAGCGATTATGCGGACGCATGTGCAGCATTTGATTCAGGTCATGCGATAAGTTGAAGGTTGCACCGCGATAGATTGCGTACTCTTCCTGCCAGTCGTCAGGAGTGACCATCTTTTCGTAACGAATTCGTGCTCTGACATTTTTAATTCCGAGTTTTTCGAGTTGATTGATCGCAACTTCACGAAAAGCAGGGGCTTCTTTCTTCCAATTAATGTTTGGGTGCTTGTGGCTGACGGGTATGAGGACATAGAGCGTGCTCATGTCCTTGGGGGCTAGGCTGGGGTCTGTAACAGAGGCATTCTGGACATACATCGACGGATCTGCACTGAGGCAATGTCGGCGTTCAATGTCGGCGAGATTATCGCGATAGTTCTCTGCTAGGTAGATGTTGTGATGGGGGACGGAATCGTAACAGCCGTCAAGCCCTAGATAGAGCATAAAAGTCGAGCATGAAAAACGACGAGATGCAATTTTTTTGTCACTCCAGCGTTTCCGCAATGCATCCGGAACCAATCGTGTCATGGCTCTGGCGAAGTCAGCATTGACGACAGTTGCGTCTGCCGCATACCGCCCTTTCGGTGTCGTTACTGCAGTGATTTTCTTGCCACTGAATTCCATCGATTCAACGGGCTCGCTGTAGTGAATCTCCACACCCATTTCTTCAGCAAGACGAGCCATTGTTGCTGATACTTCTCCGCAACCGCCGATCGGATGAAACACTCCGTGTTCGTATTCAAGAAATGAGAGAATGGAGAAAAGGCTTGGGCATCGAAACGGAGACATTCCCAGATATTTTGACTGAAACGTAAAGGCTAAACGAATTCTTTCATCGGAAAAGAAACGGCCTAGTTCGGCGTCGAGACTTTTCCATGGTTTCAAAAGAGGAACAAGTTTCAGAAGGTCGGGGTTCGCCAGATCTGTCCACCGCTCAAAAGGTTTTTCAAGGAATGGCGCAAATCGCACAAACTTTTCACGAGTTTCGGTCATGAAGCGTGTAAATGATCCACGATCATTTGGTGAAAGGCGAGCTACAGCGTCTTCCATTCTCGCCAGGTCAGGAGTTGCAACGAGTTCTCCACCAGAGCCAAAAATAAGTCGATATTGCGGGTCAAGTTTGACCATCTCGACTTCTTTGTGCAGGTCATATCCACATTTCGTGAAAATATCTGAGAGAACACGAGGGTAGAGAAAAAATGTTGGTCCGAGGTCGAAACGAAAGCCTGTACCACTCTCAAGTGAACTCGTGCGCCCTCCCGGTGTATCGAGCCTCTCTAGAACTCGGACTCTCAGTCCGGCTCGGGCCAATAACATTGCAGACGCGAGACCACCGGGTCCCGCACCAACGATCGTGACTGTTCGTGTCATATTTTGGTTTCGATAAAGTCGATTTCGCTTTTCTGCCCCATGGAACACAGGACAAGATAACTTCGCTCCACTATAGATGGGTTGAGTGGGCGGTCAAGAATCTCCGCATCGCAATTTAACGCAATCGATTTTGTCGAGGCACGAACTCTAGTACGCAGGGTAAACAGCGGCCCCAACTGGGCGATAGCGGCCAAAGAGGCCTCTCCGGTAGTAAGGCACCGCGTAGGTGGCTGGGGCATAGTAAGCAGACGTTGGAGCATAATAGGCAGAGGTTGGAGCGTAATAAGCTGACCTTGGGGCGTAGTACGTCGTCGTTGGCGCGTAATAGGCCGTGGTTGCAGCAGGGGCATAATATGCTGTTGTCGCCGGAGCATAGTAGTTTGTGACTGCTACTGAACTTGCTGGAACGGCTGCTGCAACTGGAGGAGAGTACGCAGTTACGTTTGAATACGTACCAGAAGGCATGTATCTACCGGCATAGGGAGCCGGTTGGGTAACCACTGGCGAGTAGTAGACAACTTGCTGCGAAAATGCCGAAGAGGCACCAGAAAAACTTGCCACGAATGCGAGAAGCACAAGGGAAATTCGTTGCGAGGCTTTTAGTGAAAAGTTTTTGTTCTCTTGCATCTTGGCAGCTCCGATGGCGTGTACGTGTCCGTGAATACCCCTAAGAATACGCTAGAGGTTGCTTGGTTCGCAAACGGGCGGTAAAGTTCCCGCTGTCGGTTAGGTTTACCTCGATCAAACCCGCCGTCAATCACCTGGCTTAAAACTTGGTAATAAGCGGGTTTCGAGGGATTTTGAACCGCTACTTTCTGCCTCATAATGGGATTCTGACGTGAAAAAATCCCTCTCCGAGCGTCTGTCGCCTGATTCGACAGCTGGTTTTGGTTCGCTTTTGGCAGTTCGTTCGCTCACGGTGCTGAACGACAACATGGCGAGGTGGATTGTTATTGGCCTTGGCAAGCGGGCAGCTGCATCAGTTGGTACAGCGCCGGCTGCTGTGTTAGCAATCGGAACGGCTGTTTACGTCGTGCCTTTTGTGCTTTTTGCGTGGCTTGCAGGTTGGCTGGCAGACAGATATCCAAAGCGGTCGATCGTTATTCGGTGGAAGTTTGCAGAAGTACTCATCGGTATTCTTGCAGCTGTGGCAATTGCATGGGGTGCTGGGTCTGGAGTTGTACTCGGAGGAATCCCTTTGGGGCTCTGGCTGCTTCTTGGTGTGGTCGGACTTTTTGGTCTGCAGACAACATTACTCAATCCAAGTCTGCTCGGAACCATTCCTGAAACAGTTTCGACGGCAAAGCTGTCTTCGGCAAACGGGATTTTTGCCCTTGTCTCGTTGGCTGCAACACTCATAGGAATGGCAGCTGGAAATTGGTTGGCCGATATGACCTGGCTGACTCCGCAACTCGATCTTGATCGTCCGCTGCCGATGTGGCTGAGTACCATTCCGTGGGGGTTCGCGGTGCCTGCCGCAATAGCACTTTTCTCAGTGGCGACGCTCGGCTGGGTCCTTTCACTTCGGCTACCAAATGTTCCGGCTGCTGATGCAAATGCGTTGTTTCCACGAAATGGATTTTCCAAGACGGTAGAAGATCTCCGTGCTCTTTGTGCATCTCGCCGGCTTATCGGCGCAGCGGCTGGGATTGTTTTCTTTTGGGGAATTGCGGCGGTTGCGCAGCTCAATGTTGATCAATATGCATTTGAATCTGGGGCCACTTCGCAGAGTCAGGTGACGCCTCTTCTTCTGGCACTCGTGATTGGCATAGGCGGTGGTAGCCTGCTCGCAGGCCGACTTTCAGGCCGAGGGATTGATGCGGACTCTAGCGTGAACCTTGGGATCGTCCCAATTGGTGGAATGGTTATGTCCATTGCATGTCTCGCACTCGCATTTTCAAGGCAGGATATTTTCCAACAAGACGCGTCACCATCAGTCGGTATGGTGTCGGCTGCATGGTGGCTTTTTCTTCTCGGTGTTGGAGCCGGAATGTTTGACGTTCCTCTTGAGGCATATCTTCAGGAACAAAGTCCCCCAGCGAAATTGGGAGCAACATTAGCATCGACAAACTTGTTGGTTTTTACAGGGATGCTGATTTCATCCATAGGCTATTACGTATTACGGATGCCTGTTGGTGCTGAGGAACTGGCGGAGCCACTGTTTTCTGCACGCGGTATCTTTCTGATTTTTTCACTATGCGCAGGGGTCGCAACAGTGATCGCGATATATTCAGCCCCCCGCTCTTCCCTGCGGGTGTTTGTGGATTGGTTGATCAAGCTTCTCTATCGGTTTCGCATTATCGGAAATCAAAGTCTCCCGCTGCATGGGCCAGCCGTTATCGTTGGCAATCATATATCGTGGCTCGATGGGTTTCTGGTGGTTCTCGCATCTCACAGGCCAGTACGAATGGTTGTGTATGGACCAAACATTAAGGGTCGGTTTCTGCAACGACTTGCTGCGCAGTGGCGATTTATCCTTTTTGATCCGCATCCGAAATCGATTGCACGGGCTCTTCATGAAATCGAAAGAGGGCTCGCGAACGGGGATTTTATTGGAATCTTTTGTGAAGGTGGGATTTCCCGGACAGGTCAGTTGCTCGGTTTCAAGCGAGGACTTGAGCGCATCCTGAAGCGAGTTGATGCTCCTGCAGTACCACTGGCCATCGATGGGCTTTGGGGCAGCATCTTTTCGTTTTCTGAAGGTAGGTTTTTTACAAAATGGCCGTATCCGTTCAGGCGTTCCATCACGATGCGGTTTGGTCCAGTTGTTCCCAGCGGGCAGAGTCCGGCCGTTATTCGTCTCGCACTGCAAGAGACGGCGGCGAGGGCAGTTTTCGATAGATTTAAAAGAAATGCAGAGGGTGATGTAACGGATGCAGCCACCGCCGAAGCATTCAGTGCCTGCTGTGTATTGAGGCGGTCTGATCGTTTGCTTGTGTCACTCGAGGAAGACGATCCGCTTTGTCGTGTGTTTGCTGACAGACGGACGCATCGGCTTTCTATTTCGGTAGAAGCCTGTAAGGAAAAGGTGTCTGCCGAAGAATTCAACCAGTTGTTCCAGCGGCGTCGAGTGACAGTATGGTTAGCCAAGCACGAACAGCTAGACGGCATGCTTACCTTTGCTCGGAGCGAACCAGACAAGTCGATCGTTGTGCCTGAAGTCATCGTGGTGCCTGTTCGATCGGCTGCTGAATTCGAGCAGCTCGCTGGTACCTTGTCGACATTCGAGTCTGTATTTGAGGTGACGCCCATTGTTGCCTACGCACCACCAGGATGTGGTCTTGTTGCAATGAATACGCCTCCGTCGAGGGCAGAAAGCCAAGAAAAAACATATGCCCCGGACTCAGTCGGAAGAGTTGTGAACGGTGCGGTGGTGTGGCCTCGTACGTCGCTGAGAAGGCTGGCAATTGCCGAGCCGCTTTCCGAAAACGGTTTCGAGGGTGAGGGCAGTCTACTTGTTTCGGCAATGTGCCAAGGCGACGAAGGAATTGGCTGGAAAATGCTCTCAGAGCAGTTCGATGTCGATGACAACGGATTCCTGAGACTCCGCTTGGACCGTAAGGAATAACGGTGTATTGTTGTGAGGAGAAACTGCACCCCTAGCTCAATTGGATAGAGCATCGGTCTACGAAACCGAAGGTTACTGGTTCGAATCCAGTGGGGTGTACTTAAATTGATGAAGGTCGTCGGAGCCCACTCCGGCGGCTCTTTCTGTTTCAGTTCTGTCGCCCCGAGTGCAATGAGATCAAAGGGTTGGCGAAATTTGACCGTCAGTTCGCCGTTGCCCCACGTCGAGTTCGATAGTACGAAATCGAGTAATCGGCGTTTCTCACTGGCTAACTGCTTTTCAAAAATCACTTTTCATCTTCACGTATTCCGCCGTGACAAAGAGTGGGTGCGAGGCCTTTTTCCGTAATAGGCTAGAACTGAGTAAATAGCCTCTTTGGATTACCTACGGCTTCCTCCACAAGCTGTATTTGTGCAGGATCTTAAGCAAGTATGGCGATCATCACGTATGAGCGCACAATGCGTACTGTGATCAAGTTCTCGTATTCAAAGGATGAGGCGGAGTCTTATGACTAAATATCACTACATGTATTTGTTGATGCTTGCCGGACTGACGGCTCCATATGCTCGCGCTGCGACTACCGAGCAAACCAACAGCACGCGTTACAACGTTCTGTTCATTGCCATCGATGACCTGAACGACTGGGTCGGTTGTTTGGGGGGAAACCCGCAGGCGATCACACCGAACTTCGACCGCTACGCGAGGGATCACGCGATGGTCATGAACAAGGCCTACTGCCCTTCCACCGTCTGTGGTCCGACACGCTCAGCGCTCCTGACCGGAAAACACGCGACGCATACGGGAGTGTACGGGAATGGGCAAAACCTGAAACATGCCCCGAAGGCGAAAGACCTTGTCACCTTGCCGGAGTATTTCGGTGACCATGGTTACCACACGCTCAGTCGCGGAAAGATTTTCCACAAGCATGGCGACCCCAATACGCCTGGCGGGGTGGATGCAGGGCAATGGGCCTTTCACGAGTTTGTCAAAGCCAAGGGCTCCAACGGCGCGACATTATGGGAAGAAAAGCCCACGTTGGCCGGCGTCAAGTCAGGTGGCACTCCATTTACGTGGGGCGGCGTGAAAGGTCCCACAGAAAAAACCAAGGATTACGCGACATGTGCATGGGCTGCAGAGCAACTCGAACGTGACTTTGATGGGAAACCGTTTTTCATGGCGGTGGGCCTGTCGAAACCGCACCTCTCTTGGTATGTACCGCAAGAATTCTTTGATCTCTATCAAGTAGATGAGATCGAGGCCGCGCCCTTCAGTCGTGATGATCTTGACGACATTGTGCGAAAAGATGGGAAGCCAATTTTTAAACCCACTGGCCGATTCCTTGTGGCTGATGGGAACGACATGCACAAGCAGGCAAACCGTGCCTATCTCGCATGTGTCAGTTACGTCGACCATTGCATGGGCGTCCTGTTTGACTCGCTCGAAAAGAGCCAGTACGCAGACAACACCATTGTCATGATCTGGGGTGACCATGGGTGGCACTTGAGCGAGAAGATGCACTATGGAAAAACGGGATTGTGGGAGGAATCGGCACGCGTACCTTTTATCGTGAACGTTCCCGGCGTCACGCCGCCGAACACAACGTGTGATGGTGTAGTGAACTTGATCGATATGTATCCAACGTTGATTGAGCTCTGCGGTCTTCCGCCTAATCTTGAAAACGACGGGCGTAGCTTCACGACGTTGCTTAAGAATCCATCGATGGAGTGGGACCAGCCGACGCTGACAACCTATCAATGCAAGAACCACTCCATCACTGACGGACGGTATCGCTATACGTGGTATGGCGGGCGTGCCGATGGTGCGGAGGAACTCTACGATCACCATACTGACCCGTTTGAACACACTAATCTTGCAAGCGATCCAAGCTGCAAGGAGGTCATCATTCGGCTCCGTCAGCACGTGCCGACGCATCACGAGCCCAACAGTCCGTCCAATCCACACGATGGGCTGAAAAAGTCAAAGGGTCAAAAAAGTGAGGATCCCAAGAAGGCGAGGTTGGGATGAAGGTTTCTGTTCTCATTGCCCTTACCCTGAGTCTCAACTGTCTCGCCATCCCGGCGTTCGCTAAAGAACCTGCGAAAAAGCTCAACATGCTTTTTCTTGGCAACAGTTACACTGCTCGGCATGATATTGCTGGCCTCGTGGAGCGGATTCTCGAAGAAGGTGATCCTACGACCGACGTGCATGTGCAGCGTGTCATCTATGGCGGGCAGAATATGTTCAAGCATTCGACCTATTATTTCAGTCAGAGTTTTATTGAGGAGAGCAGTCTTACTGAAGATGCCATCGCCCAGCGCATTGAAGCAATGAAAGAATTTCTCAAGTCTGACACCCCACCCAATCCTGAGGAATGGGACAAGCACTGGGCTTCGCTCGGCAAAACGGACGTGTCCTTTGCCAGCATTCACAGCCATATCAATAAGGCCATCAAGAACCACGAGTCCTTGCTCCGGGACAATCCTAAAACAGAGTGGGACTACGTGGTTCTGCAGAGTTGGCGAGATGTATCGGATCAGCCGAATCAGGCGTATGAGCGCTACGCGACAAAGCTTGCTGAGATCGCGAAAGCACAGGGCGCCCAAGTCATCCTCTATATGACGTCGCCCGAAACGCAAAACCAGGACCCGGTGGCCGAGCCGTATAACGTGACATCTGCTGATCGAGATACGGTGGTGGGTAGACGAATGAAAGAGGCCTTGCAGCCAAAAGCTGTGATACCTGTGCCCCTGGCGATAAAAAACATACAAACAGGTGATGCCGACAAGCCGGGCACCGATCTTGTCTTTCGCTATCACAGAGATGGGCATCCAAATCAGACCTGCGCTTTTCTGGTGGCGAACCTTTTTTATGCAGCGATTACCGGAAAGAGTCCTGAAGGTCTTACGTTCAACTCAGTCACCGAGAATAAGTTGAAGAATGGAAAAGACCCAGATGGCGGAGAACCAACTGTGGTCTTCGAAAACAAAGAAAAGGCCTACTTGCAGCGGATGGCCTCCGAGGCAGTACTGGAATTCAATCGCGGTTCCAGCGGCCATTAGCTTGCTGATTCCGTTCTGCGTACTCATTGATAAAAAAGTTTGAAAAAGGCAAGGTGGATAATGAAACGATTTCTACTAGTGGCAGTGCTGGCTGTTTCATCTGCGAGTGCCTATGCCGAGAACCCGCCGAATATTATCCTAATCCTGACTGACGATCATGGCTGGAGTCAGCTATCGCAGCCGATGGATCCACGGGTGTCGGAATCAAGGTCGGAGTATCTGGAAACCCCGAACATGAATCGGATCATGAACGAGGGAATTCGATTTACCAGTGGCTACTCACCAGCACCATTATGTACACCCACCCGACGCAGCATTCTTTGCGGCACAACAACGGCACGCAGTGGTACCGAATTCAGAAGCCCATGGGTGCCGGCCGATCACATGACAATTCCCAAGGCTCTCAATCGTGCAAATCCAAACTACCGGTGTGCTCATTTTGGTAAATGGGGTGAGCAGATGATTTCAACACCAGAGGAGTGCGGCTACCACACCAGCGATGGGATGACGGGTAATGGCACGGGTGGTATGCCGAATACGCTTGGCGTGAAAGGCTCGCACGACGACGGGCCGCCACACTTTATCGACAACAAGGATGCGAAACGGACGCCGTCTATGACGGATCGAGCGATTACGTTTATCAGAGAGCAGGCAGAAGCGCGAAAACCCTTTTATGTGCAGACAAGTTACTATGCACAGCATCTGTCGGTGGTCTGCACTGAAGAGTCACTGGCCAAATACAAAGCGAAAGGCATCCCTGATCGGGGGTATCCACAGGCTTGGGCCGCCATGATGGAAGAACTTGACAAAGGCGTTGGCCGCCTCCTGGACACGCTTGATGAACTTCAGATTGCCGACAACACGTACGTCTTCTTTACTGCAGACAATGGAGGACGTGGTACGGTTCCAGGCGGTGACACGGAACGACTGCCGACGAATTTTCCTCTGACCGGCGCGAAGCACAGTCTGTATGAGGGAGGGATTCGCGTTCCCTTCATAATCCGAGGGCCAGGAGTGAAGGCTGGTTCGGTGAGTCACGTTCCAGTCGCGGGTTATGACTTTCTGGCGACATTTTTCGATCTCGCCGGAGGGACCGGTTCGCTTGGTGATGAGATTGATGGGGGCAGTTTTTGTTCCGTACTGAGTGATCCAGCAACGGTATCTGTGCAACGTCCAGGCAATGCTCTCATTTTTCACAGGCCTGGCCGCTACCTTGAATCAGCTATCCGCCAAGGTGAATACAAATTGTTCGTGAAGTGGACGCCGCAGGGCAGCATAGATACGCGAGAACTTTATCATGTTCATGTGAACCCAACGGAACACGGGCATGATTTCGCACAGGACAATCCAGAACGGGTTGATGCGATGGAAAAACAGCTGCTCGACTATTTAGCGAGAGTGAATGCCGAAAAGCCTGACCCAAATAAGGTCAAACGGAAAAGACGAAGACAATAAGTTTTTAGAACAATCCAGATCACACGGTTCAGTTTGCAGACTAGTCCGATTTATTGAGTGCCCGTATCCTCGTAGTCTCGGCCCATCAGGCTATTTAGAACACTATCCTGCCAGTCATGGAGTTGTTTTGATAACTTCTGAACGATATCAGAATGAACCTCGGATGTGGGCTGGTAAGGGCAATCCCAGCCGGGCGAGTTTTTCGTGTGCTTTGATTGATAAAGAAATTGGCTGGCAAAAAGGGGTCGAACGCAAAATCTTAACATGAGTGGTCGTGTTCCTCGTTGTGAGGCCGACCGGCCATCAGCCAATAGCGGTTCACTAATTCCTGTTTTTTGAGGTTGAAAGATCGCTTCGTTGGTCTGCTGCCGCCTTTCGGCTATTCTTTGACAACTGAGGGCACCGGAAAAGAGCCGCCGCCCGCATATGTCACTAGTTTTTCTGTCGTTGGAAGGTCGTCGTGTCGAGTACTTGTTTTGTAGAAAATCCGCTGCCCTTGGCTGCCGTCGACAGCACATCTTTGAGTTCTGAAGCCGTGAAACGGTATCCGACCAAAGCTGAGGTGCTTGCTTCTATTCCAGCGGAATGCTTTGATCGCAGTCTGGTCAAGTCTTCTCTCTACCTGTTTGTTTCCCTGACCATGACGCTCGGTAGCGGAGTGCTTGCATATTTGTTCATTCCGTTCACCTGGTCCTGTCTTCCTGCGTGGATTGGCTATGCGATCGTGGCCGGGACCGCTGGCACAGGGTGCTGGGTCGTCGCGCACGAGTGTGGTCATCGGGCGTTTGCGAAATATAACTGGCTTCAGGATCTGATTGGCTACTGTTTACATAGCATCATGCTTGTGCCGTATTTTTCATGGCAACGCAGCCACTCGCTGCACCATGCCCGCACCAATCACCTCGACAGTGGTGAAACACATGTGCCGCACCGCGATACGACACCCAGCGGTGCAGCCCGGCTGTGGTGGCATAAAACAATCGGTGACGAGGCTTTTGCCATCGTTGTGATCACCTTCAATACTGTTGCTGGATGGCCTCTCTACCTGTTGACTGGTGCGTCGGGTGGCCCGACTCGAGGGACGACGAATCACTTCTGGCCTGCCTGGCCATTCTCTGTTGCACTCTTTCCAGGAGGATGGGCTCGAAAAGTCTGGCTGTCCGATATCGGTGTTCTTGCTGCGATTGGCCTGCTTGGCTGCTGGACGTATTTCTCAGGGTTCCTCCCAGTGCTTGCGCTCTACCTCGGACCCTACTTGGTGGTAAACTTCTGGCTCGTTTTGTACACCTGGCTCCAGCATACTGACGTGGACATTCCACACTTTGACAACGATGAGTGGACGTGGGTCAAGGGAGCCTTTATGACGGTTGACCGACCATATGGTTTCATTCTTGATTTCATGCACCATCGCATCGGCAGTACACACGTCGCACATCACATGGATGCTCGAATCCCACATTATAACGCCGTCAAGGCAACGCGTGCTCTGCAGGAAAACTTTCCAGATCTCTATCGATTTGACCCGACACCGATTCCGAAAGCACTTTGGCGAGTGGCAACGCGTTGCCACGTCGTGTCGAAGTGCGACGAGGGTTGGACATATGCCGGATGAAAGCCGAATCGATCTTTTCTTGGAACTCTGACCCTAACTTTTTGATTTGGCTTCTTTGCGAACTTTTTTGCGAATCTCGCGTTCCGCTTTCTTTTTCGCCTTGCCGTCGGGAGTGGGCTCCTCGGCTATTACACGTTTTTGCTTCACGGCTTGTGGCACTGTGACCGTTTTGCCTTTGATTTCAAGTTGTTTGACGAGTGCAATCTGTTCGTTGATCTGACCTGGGGGCGAGGTGTTGCGTCCTAGGATGAACTCTCCGAAAGGACGCCCAATCACTTCGAGGTCGTGCTGCATGAAAGAACGCATTTCTCTTAGGCGATGAGCCTGTCTCTTGTCATTCGCTAAGTTCTTCATTTCATTCGGGTCATTTTCCAGGCTGTACAGTTGGTCTTCGTCAAAGAAACCAGGGCGGTCTGCCCCTCTTACCCCTATACCTAAACGCCCGATGTAGGACAGCGCCTTTGGTAAGTTCTGTGGTGAGGCTTTCTCGATTGTGGCGATCTGCTCCGTGGTGTGACGAACAGCAACGTAAGACCAGTCCTTCGTGACGGCCGCTCTCGCTGCTCCCATCTCAAGGTACAAATGATCTCGCCAATCGCGGGCTTTTCCATTTTCGAAAAGCGGAGTAAGACTTGTTCCATCAAGATGGTACGCATCTGGTTTCTTTGCTTTAGCGAGTTCAAAATACGTTGGGGCAAGGTCGATGTTCTGCACAAGTTCGTCACACACTTGACCCGCTGGGATTCCGT